>CACYDQ010000221.1 GCA_902773215.1 uncultured Spirochaetaceae bacterium
GAAGAAATCCCAGGTAAGATACGCCGGGAGCAGGCAGAGGGCCGCCATCATGGGGATGAACAGGATGCGGGCGAGGCAGCCAAGGAGCATGCCTCCCCTCCTGAGCAGGGAGAAGAAAGACACCCCCGACTTGAGCATGAGCCAGAGGAATACCAGCACCGCCACAATCGGGAAGAAGCAGAACTTCCAGTTATAGCCCCAGAGAATCCAGAAGATAAAAATCTGGATTATGGCGGCCCCGATTACGCCGTGCAGCAGGAAGCGCAGGAAGAGCCCCGCCGGATTGGAAGCGACCACCGTCCGGTCCGCCTCGGGAATGGCAATACGAGCGGCAACCGCAGGGTTGTCGAGCGTCAGCTCAATGACGGATTTGCCCTGCGCAGACTTCACCATCTCGTTCACGGCAAGGGCGTATTCCCGAATCTTTAGGGGAAAGCGTTCCTTGTGCAGGTATCTGCCGACGCGCTTCCAGTAATGCAGCCGCAGGGGTTTCATGCCCTCCGCATGCAGCTGCATATCCCAGAAGGAGCTGTCCATGTCGCTTCCGTCGCCAACAAAATACTTGTTCGTAATGGCAATCTTCTGTATCTTGCTGAACGGAATGGGGGTGCAACCTCTCTCCGTCATGGACCCGTGCATGAAGCCGCCGATGTTGTACAGGGCATCTTCCGTCAGGACAAAGCCCGAAATGCTCCTGTCGAATTCTTTCGCGAAGTATACGCCCAGTATGTCGGCCTCGCTGACCCCTGTCCCGGACAGGTACGTCATGACATCCGCCATTTTCTGGGACGGAATCTCAGCGGGCGTGAGGAATCGGCCCGGCTCCGTGCCGATTGCGCGGAAAAGCTTCAGGATGCTGTCGCGGTTCTCATGTAACATAGTTTCCTCCTTGCCACACTTACAGTAGCTGGGTGCCGCATCCCGTGCAGAATCTCGTACCGGGCGCCAGCTGAGTACCGCAATTCGGGCACTGCATCATGCTGTAGCCGAAGCCCGCCATGTTCTGCTGGAACTGCTGCGGCTGACCGAACTGCTGCTGCTGCATGTTCTGGAAGGGCTGCTGGTTCATCATCCCCTGCTGCGGCTGGTAGGGCTGTCCGCCCTGCCCCATCATCATGCCCTGCTGCATACCGCCCCGGACGGGCTGGGGCAGCGGCTTTACCTTCTTCTTGCGTATGACGAAGAGGCCAATCACGATAAGGATGCAGCCGATGGCGAAGTAAACCTTCGGCGTATTCTCGCCGGCGAGGGTATAGTCCGAGGGGTCGTCCGGCATGTAGCGCAGGACGAAGGTGGTCCCCTTCTTGGCCCGCTCCTTGGCGGCAAATTTTTCGTCCGTACTGGCCTGCGGGAGCTTCCTCTTTTTAAAATGCAGGGTATGCGACGTGCTGCTCTCCTTCTTGCCGGAATACTCCTTGCCGTCCACCGTATAGGTGAAAGTCTGGACGGCAGAAGTCTCGGACTTGTATTCTGGGTCTCCCTCATCGTCATAGCTCGAGTCAAGGCGCGTACTGATTTTAACGTCGGTAATCGTGGCGATGGCAGGCACGCCTTTCTCAAAGTAGGCCCGCTCCCGCGCCGCAAGGAAGAAGAACAGACAGCCGACAAGGATGCAGCCCAGCTTCGCGCCGAACCGGGGATTGCGCTTGACGGCAATGAAGAGGATGAGAAGCAGGACGATTACGCCGACAATCAGCCCCGTCTTGAACTGCCCGTCGTCCTTCAGCTTCTTGTTGAACTTTTCCACGTACTCTGTGGAGCGGCTGACCGTGCCGCCTGAGTCCCCGCCGGAAGAGCCCGCCGTACCAGCAAGCTCGTCCTCGTCCTGGGCGGAAGCCTTGGAACCGGGTACCACGATGCACGTCACATAGACACCGCCGTTCGCATCGCTATGAGAGAAAGAGACCGTGCAGCCAGTTATCCCCGCGGGAACCTTGTAGGTGAGCGACGCGGATTTTTTGCCCCGCCCGCCCGCAGATTTCATGCTCTTGCCGTCGGACAAGCCCCTGTTGTCAACCAGCTGGATATAGGGGTATTCCGTGGGACTGCTGCATGAGAATTTGAGGTTTGCTCCCTCGGCTACCTCATACTGATACATCTTCATCCCGTCGGACTCGCTCTTGTTGCTGATAGTGCCGCCCGAGAAGGAGTATTTTATGGATTCTCCGTCTCCTAGGTCGAGCGTTCCTTCTACGGTTTCCGCATGCACCATCAATGCCCCCGCAGCGAGCATCATCAAAAGGCTTATAAAGAATAACCTCTTGTTTCCGTTTGCCATATACATATCCTCCGTAAAAAAATCTATTATGCAGATGACTGCCATCAGGCAGGCAACTTTACCACTTGGCGGACTTTAGTCCTTTTTCCAGGTTGCCGTCCGACGAGACATAGGAATTCTGCATCCTATAGGTATGTCCCTCATAACCGCCCTTTGGAGCAAGGACTGCCTCAGCCTCCCCCACGTCCAGCCGGTTCGGTGTCTGACCAATCATGTCATCGATGATGGCGCCGTCGTTGTAGACATCCTGCGGGATGGAATCGGGCGCTCCATGCTGCATTGCCCCCGTGTTCTTCCACTTGGTCTGCTCCAGGACCTTGCTGCTGGCCCGCATGCCCTCGCGCTGGAGCCCGGTTCCCTTGACAAGGTTCTGGAACTGTCTGGAGCACTTGGACAAGTCGCCCGGGATTCCAGTCTCCGCATACCGCCGGTAGTATGCCTCCATCTCTTTCAGCAGGGATTTTTTCTCTGCCTCGGACATCTTCCCGAGGCCGCCCATAAGCTTCCCCTGCTCATAGAGGTTACGCATCTTGTAGCCCAGCGTGTCGGCAACCTTGCCACGGTTGCCCGAGCTTATGGCGTTCTCCATCGCCTGGGACTTGTCAATCACCTTCTCCACCTCATGGAGGAATTCCCTGTCGCTCGCGTCCTGGCACACGTGCTGCATGTGCATCTCGCTCATTAAGGAAGCCTCCTCCGGGCTTGCGTACTTAATGCCGTTCCTCCGGCAGAATACCTGATGATACACGTCATGTACCTGCTCCTGTTTGAGCGGTACCCACTCGCCGTTGACGAATTCCTCCACCGTGACATCCAGATCGTGCCTGAGCGCCTTGCCGGTACGCAGGGCCTCCTTGCTTTTGGACGAAACGCTTCTGAAGCGCAGGTTGCTGGGGTTCTTCCGCAAAGTCCGTGCGAGCGTGGCGAGGGTCTCCTCCTGTACGGGGTTGTAGATGAGGCGGTCCTGAGCGAGATTGAAAATCCTGCGCAGTTCCCTGCCTTCCGCACCTTCCATTTTTGCCAGCTGCTCCACGGCATGGGGATCTTTCATCATGGCAAGAATCTGTTCCTTGAGGCCTTTCCCTTCTCCATTGCCCAGCTGCTTGGCAAGCCGCTGGAAGTCCTTGACGCTCTTGAATCCGTTCAGGCTGCCTATCTGGTCGGCCATGCTCATAAGCTCCTGGTCAAGGGTCTTTTTCATAGCGCGGATTTCGGCGGCGGTCAGCTGGGAATTCCTGATGCCGTTCGCCACTGCCTGGTTCGTCTGGTTCGCCGCATTGTTCCATCTCTTGAAGAAGTTTCTGGGATCAAGCAGCTTGACCTTCTCGACCGTATTCTGCAGGCTCTTGCTTATGCCTTCGGTCATCCCCCTGACCTCGGTCTTGACGGCCCGCGTCATGTAGCGGCCTGCGGCACGCGTCGTCTTGCCAAGACCCGATATCGCCTTGCCCAGGACAACCTTGTTTCCTCCGAGCGCAGCCTTGCCGACATTGTACGAGGCTTTGCCGACATGCAGCAGGGCCTTGCTGCCCTTGACGAACACGAGCTTCGCCGCCCCCGGCGCGCAGGCGAACGCGGCGGCAAACAGGACGGGAACGGAACCCGCCGTCATCTGTCCCATCACCGTGCGTTCCTCCGGCAGCCGCACCTTGTTGTACTCGTGTACGGCGGACGCGACATCCATAGGCAGGAACACGAACTCGCTTGCGCCCGCCGACAGAACGCCTATGGTTATCCGTGCGAGAATTCCGGGAATCGTGCTGCTCCGCTCCCTGAAGGTGTCCAGTATCGCATCGAAATAGGTGAAGTTCGTCGCGTATTCGTTCGCAATCCTTTGCGCCCGCTCAAGGTAGCCCTGTTTCTCGTCAATCCGCGCCCTGAACGTCTCCCATATAATCGACGTCTGGTCCTCGGCGTAACCGTATTCGGGGTCATAGCTCTGCCAGTGCAGGGTAGCCGTGTTGTAGGCCCAGAAAATCGCCTCGTCCAGCCAGGCGTTGTTCTCCCGCATGTAGTTGATGATGACCTCCATGCGCCGCTCAATCTCCGCGTCCTTCGCCTTGGCGGCGGTGATTTCCTCGAACGTCCGCCGCCGCTGGCTTCTCAGGAGAACCTGCTTGACGCATTTGAACGTCTGCTTGTCCTCGCCCTCTCCTGTATCAGCTTCCGCAATCATGTACGCGACGAGCCGTGCGGGGGAGCGGAGGAATTCATGTCCGCAGAAGAATTCGCAGGTTGACATGCCGCCCGTCCTGTCGCTCACGCGCATGACGATGCCCAGCTTCTCGGCTGTCTGCGCCGTGTCAGGCTCTCCTTCAAGCTGAGAGGTCTCAAACATGCACTCGCCGTCCTGTATGTCCGCATCCTGTGGCCGCACGGACGTAAAGCTGACCCTGGGCGATGCGGATGTCTGCACGATCGCGCCCGTCTCCCTGTCAATCGTCAGAATCCATGCCTGTGCCTCGGTCTTTGCCGACTGGAGGGACTCCAAATCGTAGAAGCCCATCTCGTTCTTCACGGCACCGGGCTTAGGCTCGCCGTAGCAGTTCACCGCGTCCAGAGAAATATACAATCCCTCGGTAACGCGGTTCACCTTTATGGAGCCGTATGCATTCAACTTGCCGTCGGTCGCACTCACATACAGCGTCTCGGTGGAGTAGGTCCCGGGTATCCCCGCCTTGCTGTTCACGTCCTTTATAATCGCAGCGTACAGGCCCTGCTCCGCCGTTTCGGGCGTAGTGGCGACGTTCACTTCGTAGCTGGACAGTTTACCCCCCGACATGTATGCGGTTATCTCCGTCGTCTCAAGGTTCATTCCTTCGACCTTGAATTCCAGCATTTCCTCCGGCTCATAGAGGGCCGGCAGTGTGAGGCTTTCCTGGGAGAACTTGATAGTCGGCTCGCTGATATTGAATACGGTTTCCCGTGTGATGTCGCCGCCTTCGCCCAAATACTGGAAGCTGAGGATACCCTCCGCCTTGTAGTCCTGCTCCGGGACGGACACGATGGCAACCTTGTACCTGCCGTCACGGCTCATGCCGCCGTCCTTGACGATAAGGCTTCCGTCGGGGGAGAAGCACCGCATCTGCGCGGTCAGATCAGGACGCTCTGTCTCGTTCCCTTCTCCGTCCACCATCGAAAGGCGGGCATACACTTCCCGTGCCGCACCGCCAAGAGCCAGCGTGTCGCCGAAATCCTTATTGAGCCGCATTCTGAGGAAGCGCCGCTTCTTGCGCTCGTCGTCGAGCGGCCCCGTTTCTCCGGCGGCTCCTCCGGCAGCAAAGCTGCCAACAGCCCCGCCCGCGACTGCGGCAACCCCTGCTGCCAGCCCTTCCACGATGAACGCGGGGAAGTCAACACCCTCGTCCTCCCCGGCATCCTCGGAGGCATACCGCTTGTCCACGAGGTTGGCCTTTAATCCTTCTGTCCAGGAGTCCACGACGACTATCTCGGCGGGGGAAAGTCCTGCTCCTCCGACAAACTTGTTGTACAGACCCTCCGCTTTCTGCATGGTCTTCTTGCTGCCGAGGACAAGGAAGGTCAGCACCGTATGAGTTTTCCACGGGGTCTCAGACGGGATGACCCAGTCCGTCAAATCGATGTTGACTATATAAAAGCGTCCGAGGACATTGGACGAGTCGGGCGTGGATGCAGCTTTTCTGAAAGCCTCCTGTTCCTCCTGCCCCCGTCGTATGCTCTCCTGATAGGAGGGCAGCTGTGACAGCTGGAACGACGCTCCGCAGGTATCGCAGTGCAGGTTTCCCACCTCCATGACCGAAAGCCTGACCCCGCAGCTGGGACAGTTGTCCGTGCTCTGATACGAAGCCAGCTGTTTCAGGCTGAAATGCTTCTCGCAGCTGTCGCAAAGCTGTCTGTCTATCTCGCCGGAAGAGAGCCTGGCCCCGCAGTTCGGGCACGTGTCCTCGCGGCTACTGCCGGACGACCTGCCGACTGAATCCAGCGCATTCTGGTTTGCTCCCAGGAGGTCTATCATCTGGATATATGCGGGAAGCCCCCAGACGCTCGTCTTCTGTACGCGGCCCGCATCGCTTCCGAATGCCTCGCCGAACGACTGATCCTGATCGAATGTCCTTACGACGCATGCCCATGCGATGCCTTCGTCAGACAGGGATGCCTCGGGCAGGGCCGGGAGGGGCAGGTAGGCCATCAGGGTACCCAGGGGCAGCTGCCCGGAGATTTCCGCGTGTGCGTCATCTCCGAAGTAAATCTCCGCGCTGCTATCCGAGCGGGACAGGGACTCAATGAAAATCCTCCGTTCGCTCTTGTACTCCCCGTTGCTGAAGTTGTAGCCTCCCGTAGCATACAGGGTATCGAAGTACTCCGAAATCTTACTGACAGGGACGTTCAGGGATGCCCTCAGCTCTTCGTACAGCGTTTCGGATATGGAGGACATGCCGTTCCCGACCACGTTGGACTTGCCCTTGTTCAGGAATATGTGCGTCTTTGCGTCCAGCAGTTCGGGGAGCTTCTTCTGCAGTCCGGGGTTCGCCTTCTTTACCGCGTCAAGCGGGTTTGTCCTCGGGTCCACGGAAAGCTGCTCGTAGTCCTGCTCGCCCTGTGACATGACGGTCAGGTTTTCTCCCCAGGTATTCGCGTTGACCAGCATCTCTATCCAGTAGGTATGGCTGACGGAACCCAACGGCATCAGGAATGCCACGAGGAAGACAAGAAGAATGGCACATCTCTTGAACATAAAAACTCCTCCTCACGGGGACGGAAAGTCCCCGCGAAAGCACGTATCAGGATATTGTACAAGCGTGCGGATTTCCCTATTCCGCCGCGTCCGCTATCTGGAACACGATTTCCCGCGTGAAGCTGCCGCCCGCGCCCCTGTAGCTGAACAGGACGGAGGCCTCCGCCGCGGTAAGTTCCGGCCCTGCCGCAAGCTGCGCCGCCTTGTAGGTCCTGCCGTCTAACGGGACGATTCCCCGGTCCTGCACGCGAATCCCGCCGCTCCCGCCAGCAGTGCGAGCATCGTGGCCGCTGCAAAAATCCTGCGTCTCAAGTTCATCATAAAACCCTCCGTATAGTAGCTGCCACTCGTGCTACGGCACGTTGTTACAGCGAGACGCCGGTCAGCGTCACAAAGTAGTAGCCCAGGCAGCCCAGACCGAGCAGGAGGAAGAGGATGCGGAGGAATCCGTAGCCCGCCACGGCTCCTGCGGTCCACCGCGTTCCCTTCACGACGAACTCGTTGTAGTTGGCGGGGTTCACGAGAATCTGGTAAACCGCGCCAATCTGGAACACGTTCTTGCTCTCGCTGATGTTCGCCTTGCCCTGATACAGGTAGCCGTTCACGTTGTACTGGATAATCGGGCTGTAGGTATACCACGTGTCGCCGTCATCGTCGATACCGGTATACTCCTCGCACTTCACGTCCACCACCACGCCCGTCCATTCCGCCGTGCACTGCATGAACTTGCGCTTCTCGTCCTTCGCCCCGGCGGCTATGCTGCCGGAAAGCCACAGCAGGAAAGCTCCTCCTGCTGCCAGCCCCAAGAGGCGCAGCCCCTTCTCGCTGTCACCGGAAAGGCAGACCCCGCCCGCCGCAATCAGAAGGACGACCACAATGAGCGCCTTCACGTAGAAAAAACAACCTCGTTTCTTTGCCATATCGTAAGCTCCGTAAGTATATGTTCTGCAAGCTCACATGAACTGGGGGCCGCAGTTCGTGGAATTCTCTATTTGTATATCTATTTCCTATAGATGTAATAGTCGTAATAGTCGTCCACCCTGCCCCTCGGAAGGATGTTCAGCACGTCGCCGAGCAGCACCTTGCAGTAGTACGCCAGACAGCCCAAGCCGAGCAGCAGGAAGATGGCGAGGAAAAAGACCCAGCCAACGGACCTCCGTGTCCCCTTGACGACGAACTCGCTGCTGTTGGCGGGGTTCACAAGAATCTGGCAGCTCTGTCCTGCCTGGAACACGTTCTCAGTGTTGCTGATGTTCGCCTTGCCCTTGTACGTGCAGCCGTTCACGTCGTACTGGATGACCGGGCTGTAGGTGTACCAGGTGCGCCGGGCAAAAAAGATATCCAAGATGTCCCTTGGCGAATTGTTACTCATATGCTTTTCGCTTTCCACATCCACGACAACCCCCGTGCATTCCACAGTGCACTGCATGAACTTGCGCTTCTCGTCCTTCACGTCGGGGCCTATGCGGGCGAAGAGAAACAGAAAGGTAAATCCCCCGACGGCCGCTATAAAGAGACGCAGGCCGTCCTCGCTTTCGCCGGAAAGCAGAGCCAAGAACGATACAATCATAAGAACAACCATAAAGATCGCCGTATAGAAAAACCAACCCTTTTTGTTCGCCATGTCGTAACCTCCGAATGTACGATGTATAGTATGTTTATGGAGCCTCACATCAGCTGAGTGCCGCAGCCCGTACAGAAGCGGGTCCCCTGCGCAATCTGGGTGCTGCAGTAAGGGCACTGCATCATGCCGTAGCCGCCCATGTTCTGCTGGGGCGGAAACTGCTGGGGCTGACCCATATTCTGGAAGGGCTGGCCCATCGTGCCGCCGTAAGGCTGCCCCGGCTGCATACCCGGCCCAGGCTGCATGCCCTGGGGTGGCTGCATGGGCTGCGGC
>CACYDQ010000222.1 GCA_902773215.1 uncultured Spirochaetaceae bacterium
CGGTACTGGGCCTTGTCGCGGTTGACCAGGTGGAACTCCTGCGGGACGTAATGCTCGGTCGC
Organism: uncultured Spirochaetaceae bacterium; assembly: GCA_902773215.1. GTDB lineage: Bacteria > Spirochaetota > Spirochaetia > Treponematales > Treponemataceae > Treponema_D. The sequence goes on from CACYDQ010000222.1 coordinate 63, forward strand.
GGTGATGCAGCGGGGGTTCTTGCAGGCGATGACCCCCTGAATCTTGTCCGGCAGCTCCATCTTTATCTTCTTGGTTATCTTGGAATCCTGTATGACGTTGACCGTGATGCTGGGGTCTATGTAGCCGAGCACGCTGTAGTCTATGTTCAGGATGTTGTCTATCTTGATGATGTCTTTCTTGCCGCTCTTGACCGACTGGGCGTTCACGATGAGGGCGGTGGTGAACTTGGCGCTGTCCAGCCCCAGGTAGCGGAAGACCTTCCAGCCGCTGCCCGCCTTTATATGGTCGATGACCAAACCGTTCTTTATTTCCGCAATGTTCAGCATGGGACTCTCCTTCTATCGCCGTGTGCGTGTATCCGTGTATCACTGAAAGTATAGTGCAACGGCGGGCGGATGTCCAGAAGGGAATGCAGGGGGCGGCCGCCCCCCCCGCGTGCGTATCAGGCGACCTCGTGGGTCTTCATGTAGTTGAACAGCTTGTTCAGCTCGATCAGGAATGACAGGCGGTCGTTCGTCCTGATGGACACCTCCGTCTCGTGGCCCGCGATTTCCCTGACCTGCTCGATGTTCTGCTCCTCGACCTCGGAGGATGACTTCATGAGGTTCTCCTGCGAGCTCCTGATATCGTAGTACATGCTCTCGGTCGCCCTCGCGTTCTCCTGCGAGCCCAGCTTGATTCCCTCAAGGGACTCGTTGGAGTCGCTCATGATGTCGCGTATCGTGTTCAGGAACTGGTCATACTCGGAGTTGCCCTTGATGACCATGCCGATCCTTCCGCTCAGATCCTCGATGTGCTTCTTGATGTCGTTGGACGTCGCGCGGGTCTGCTCGGACAGCTTCTTGACCTCGTTGGCGATGATGCGGAAGCCCGCGCCCGCGCTCCCCGCATGGGCAGCCTCGATGGAGGCGTTGAATGACAGGAGGTTGGTCTGGTCGGAAATGTTCTGGATGTTCTGGACGAAGCCCTGGATTTTCCTGATGAAGTCCTCCAGCTCCTGCATCTTCTGGTCCATTTCCCGCCGCTTCTGCTGTATCGCGTCCATCTTCAGCGACATCTCCCCGAACTTGGCGGCGATCCCGTCTATCTTGGCGGAGCTGGCCTGTATGGACTCCATGATGCCGTGGGCGGTGTCCTCTATCTTGCTGGTCGTGTCGGACAGGTGCTGCATGGCCTCCGACTGCTTCTTGTACATGCCGTCCTCGGACGTGAGGCTCTTCAGGTAGTTGTTGAGGAAGGCATCCCCGTCGTTCGCCTTGAATGCCATGCCCATAAGGATTTCCGTCAGGTCCAGCCCGGCCTGCACGAGCTCGCTCTTGCTGTAAGTCTTTTCCATAAATATGTCCCCTCCCCTAGGCCTCTATGACGATTGCCAGCAGCGTCTGGTTAAAGTTCAGGTGGTCTTTCTGCTCCCCGTAGCTGGAGAAGCCGCAGTAGGCAGGGAAGTACCTGCGCCAGGTCTCGGCGATGCGCCCGGTCAGCCCCTGCTGCTCGAAGCCTATCGTGCGCAGGATGCAGTTGACCAGGAAGACGAAGCCCTGCTTCTTCACTTCCTTCGTGAACTCCTCTCCGGTCCTGCCCGCGATCTGCACCGCATCCAGCGGCTGCATCAGCTCCACGCCCGCGTTGGGCAGGACGCGGCAGTACATGCCCATGGAGCCGTCCGGGTTGAAGCTCGCGATGGACGAGATGAACACGTCGTCCCCGTATGCCCTCCCGAGCGGGTGGGTCAGGGCCGCGTTCGCCGCCTCGGACTCCGATATGCCCAGGGCCTGCGCATAGGCCCTCCGGGGGCTCTGGTTGTTGATGGACTTGACCGTCCTGCTCTCTATGTCCACGCCGGTGAGCCTGAGCGTCTTGCCCGTCGGGGCAAAGATGTTTTCCCGCTTTATGACGAACTTCTTCGGGGTCTTGAAGAAGAGGACGGCGGCCCCGTGCGAGACGGTCCTGCCGTTATAGCTGACGTAGGTCTGCTTGAACTGGAGGTCGTCCCCGGCGGAGCCTCCCGCTATGGCGAATTCCTTGTCGCCGATGACCGCGTTCAGCAGGGCGAGCGTCGCCTCCTCCGCGTTGCACAGGCCGTTTATGAAGGTCAGGGCGAAGCCGTCCTTGTTCGCGCCGTTCCGGCCCAGGCTTATCCCGGCCCTGCTGGCGGCATCCGCTATCGCCTTCTTGTGGACGATGGGGAACTGGTCTATGTCGTCGAAGATGACGCCTGAGACCTTGGTCGCCGGATCGCTCATCGTCGTGAGGACAATCGATTTCTTGCTGAAACCCTCGGCGCCGCAGATTTCCCCGGACGTGCTGGCCCCCATGACCTCGCAGCCGGGGAACTTGGACTGAATCCTCTGTGACAGCAGGGGGAAGTCGTAGCAGACGCTTGCCATGAAGATGACGGCCTTGCATGAGCTGGGGCTGCCTTTCAGCTGCCCGAACAGCTCCCTCAACGCTGAATCCATATCAGGATTGGAGGAAAACGCGATTTCCTGGATCATAAGAAGCTCCTGTCAAGCAGACACCCGTCCTGAAGTATCTGCAGTATTATATTATAGGATATCGTCAGGACGGAGGGGGAACTTGATTTTTCCTGCGGGCCCTGCGCTACTCTTGCAATAACGGCGAATTTGATTTACAGTACATGGCATGAAGAAGATTGTCGCTGTGACAAAGAACCCCGTAATCGAGCAGTCCGTCATGGAGGGCGTGAGGGACTTGCAGGACTTCTCTGCCGACATATTCAACGACAGCGAGAGCGCGATTGCATATATAAACTATGAGCTTCCCGAGATAAAAGTGCTTGACTTCGCGGACGATAACCTTGACTGCCAGGCCGTGCTGGACGCGGTGTGCGAGGACAACTGGCTGCACTCAGGCGGCATCATCGTCATCTGCAAGAGCAGGAGCAAGGCGAGGGAACTGGAGGAGAAGAAGGACGTGAACATCCTCGCGACCGTCACCTCCGGGGAATTCCGCGAGCACTTCCAGAGGCTGCTCAAGATTCTCTCCGCCAACGACCAGTTCCTCTACACGCGCGGCCTCAAGGAGATAATCGGCGGGGAGGAGAAGGGCAGCTTCGTCTCCGGCAACGACCCGATGAACCTGCACTTCTACTCCAACATGCTGGTCAGCTACCTC
>CACYDQ010000223.1 GCA_902773215.1 uncultured Spirochaetaceae bacterium
GAGCTTCCCCGCCCACTGGCACAACGCGGCGGAATTCACCGTTATCCTCAAGGAAGGCTGCCGCTACAAGGTCGGGGACAAAAGCTTTGCCCCCCGGCCCGGCGACATCCTGCTCGTCTGGCCCAGGGAATTGCACACCATCGTGCACGTCCCGGAAGGCGGCTGCGTTTTCATCCAGTTCTCCTCCAGCCTTATGGAAAGCAACGCCGACCTGACCGCCGCCGCCGGCTTCCTGCACGACTGCCAGCTCATCCCCGCAGAGAAGGAGCCGGAGCTTGCCGGAAAGATTCGTGACCTTGTCTACGGAATCCGTGACAGGTACTTCGACCAGCAGATGTTCGCCGAGACCCGCTGCAAGATGCTGGTCTACGAAATCCTCGTCCTTGTCGGGGAGCACGTCATGCGGGAGCGGCGCGAGCAGATCGGGAGCGGGAGGTTCTCCGACAGGGCCTGGGGCTACATCCGCGCCGCCTGCGGCTACATCGCCGAGCATTCCGCCGAGGAGATAACCCAGTCGGAGGTCGCCGAGAAGACCGGGGTCAGCCCCTACTACTTCTCAAAGATTTTCAACGAGTACACCAAGACCTCGTTCCCCACCTACCTTGCGAGCATCCGCGTGCAGAACGCGATACACCTGCTGGCCGACGGCAGCATGTCCATAACCGACTGCGCGTATGCGGCGGGTTTCCAGTCCACGACGAGCTTCAACAAGCTCTTCCACGAGATGACCGGCTGCAGCCCCCGCGAGTACCGCAAGCTGCACCGGTAGAAAGCCTAGCAGGAGGCTTCGACCCCGGAAAGCCGGCGCCGTCACCGAACGGGGATTTGACAAACTAAAAGTATTAGCTTATAATACAAGCAGCAAGAAGCAGGAGGTGCCATGCCACGGCAAGGACTTAACAGGCAGGCGGTCACGGAGGCCGCGACAAAGCTGATAGAAGAGAAGGGAATCGCAGCGTTCTCGATGAACGAGCTCGCGCGGAGCCTCAACATAAAGACCGCGTCCCTCTACGCCCACGTCAAGGGAGGGATGGACGAACTGCTGTCGGACATAAAGTTAAATACCATTAGGCAAATGACGGATGAAGAGATGGCTGCCATAGAAGGCAAGGAGAAGGACATGGCCCTTTTTGCCCTCGCCGACGCTTACCGGAACTACGCCAAGGAACACCCCGGCCTCTACCTGCTCGTGACGGGCGGTCAGCACGGGGACAGCTCCGTGCTGGAGCAGGCTGCCGAGGAATTCTCTAAACCTATTAGAATTGTTCTCTCCCAGTTCGGCGTGTCCGAGAAGGAGCAGGCCAATTACGAGCGCGTCCTCCGAGGCATGATGCACGGCTTCGTTTCCCAGGAGGAGTGCGGGGCTTTCTCCGGCCAGGCCGCGAACCTGAACGAGAGCTACTTCCTCGCCGTCCGCATCATCGCCGAGAGCCTGGAGTAACGGCCGGAATCACCAACCCCGATGCTCTGCATCGGGGTATGGTGTTCTCTAGCAGAGGTTGCACTCGGGTCTAATTCCCCTTTTTCGACGCTGAGCGTCGGGGTATTAGACCCTCGGCACGAATAAGGGGCGGACCAGCACGGGGAGGATGCGTCGCACAAAACCTAATACCATCAGAACAAAATATTTCCCCGCGCCGCCCCTTTTCCCCACTCTGACACTAGATTTTCTTTTCTATAATATGTATACTTCCAGCAAGTCGCCGCCGCACGAGGGCAGGCCCTCGGACGGAACGGCGGAATTTCTATATGAAAATTACTTTCATCTGGAGGTCTGTATGAGTGACAGGCACTATCTTTTCACATCTGAGTCCGTTGGCGAGGGACACCCCGACAAGCTCTGCGACCAGATCAGCGACGGAATCCTTGACGAATGCCTCAAGCAGGACCCTGAGAGCCACGTGGCGGCGGAGACGTTCGCCTGCCAGGCCCTGGTCCTTGTCGGCGGCGAGATTACCACCAAAGCATACGTTGACGTGCAGCAGGTTGCGCGCAACGTCGCCAAGAGAATCGGATATTCCAACCCGGACTACGGCCTTGACTACAACTCCATGGCCGTCCTGAACATGATCCACAACCAGTCCGCCGACATCAACCAGGGTGTCGTCGGAAAGGGACTCGACGAGTTCAAGGGACAGCAGGGAGCGGGAGACCAGGGAATGATGTTCGGCTTCGCCTGTAAGGAGACCCCGGAGCTCATGCCCGCTCCGATCATGTTTGCCCACAAGCTCATGCTCAAGTCTGCCGAACTGCGCAAGGGCGGCAAGATCACCTGGTTCCGCCCCGACAGCAAGGCCCAGGTCACGATAGAATACGAGGGCCACAAGCCCGTCAGGATTGACACCGTCGTCGTCTCCCAGCAGCACGACCCGGGAATCGGCCACGCCGAGATAAAAGATACTATCATTAGCAAGCTGATCAAGCCCGTCCTGGAGCCCACCGGCCTCCTCGATGACAAGACCAAGTACTTCATCAACCCGACCGGCCAGTTCTGCATCGGCGGCCCCGTCGGCGACTCCGGACTCACCGGACGCAAGATCATCGTCGACACCTACGGCGGCATGGGACGCCACGGCGGCGGAGCCTTCTCCGGCAAGGACCCCAGCAAGGTGGACCGCTCGGCGGCATACATGGCCCGCTACATCGCCAAGAACATCGTCGCCGCCGGCTTTGCCGAACGGTGTGAGGTAGAGCTTGCCTACGCGATCGGCGTTCCCTTCCCCGTGTCCGTCATGTGCGACACCTTCGGAACGGGCACCGTCCCCGAGGACAAGATTGAGGCCGCGGTCAAGAAGGTCTTCGACTGCTCTCCCGCCGGAATCATCTCCACGCTGAACCTCAAGCGGCCCATCTACGAGGCGACCGCGACCTACGGCCACTTCGGCCGCCCGGACTTCCC
>CACYDQ010000224.1 GCA_902773215.1 uncultured Spirochaetaceae bacterium
GCCCCTGCCGGCAATCACTTCGTGCGTCTCAAGCTGCGTCTCATGGATGTGGTTCCCGATGCTCTTGTCCGGTGCAATGCGCACCAGATGATAGCTGAACGCACCGCCCGTGTCTTTTGCGGTGATGATGTGCTTCAGCTCGACGCCTTCAAAGACAGGATGCTTTGACCACGCAATCTCGGCAAAGTCCTTCTCGCTCCCCTTGAGCCGGAGCTTTCCCTCGTTGAAGCTTTCAAAAACCGATTTTTCCATCTGCAACTCCTTCCGGTTCCGTCCTCATGCGGAACCGCTCTTGTTTTGATGGTTCAACGGTAGCGCAAAGCGGCGGGAAATGATTGGATAAAATTGCACTGCCGGGAGCACTACGACGGCGAAAATGCTTTATATATAGCCGATACTGTGCTATACTAGTGCCTATGGCACGAATTGCATCGGATAAAATGAGAATATTGTTATTTTGCTGTAAGGGATTTGAAACCATGGAGTTTGCCCCATTTGGTTTTTTGGAGAAGAAAAAGCCCGGATAGTCGCAAAAGCAATGGGATACTAACTTGCAATATTATGCATGATGACAAATCGGGGTTTGTGGAGGTTGAAATGAGCAATATAGAAAAGTATAAAAAGTATTTTACTAAGGAATACCTGATGGGCCCGAATTCATTCAGGCTGCTTGATGAATTGATCCGCAGATGTCCTAAGGATGTGAAATTTGACCGCACTTTGGATCTGGGATGCGGATATGCATTGACATCGCTTTTTATTGCCAATGAAACCGATGCGAAACACGTTTATGCGTTTGATCTATGGGTTCCTGCAACTGAAAACTATACAAGAATAACAGACAACGGGCTTGTGGACAAGATTATACCGATTCATGGTGACGCAATGGATATGCCGTTTGCACGCGACTATTTTGATAACATTGTCAGCGTGGACTCTTACCATTATTTTGGGTGCAAGGAAGGCGTATTTGCAGAGAAAATCTTGCCATTCGTCAAGGAGAATGGTTATGTGATGATTGCCATCCCGGGGTTAAAGGAACAACCGCAGGGCGAGATAAAGCAGCTGTTTGAAACGTGGGCCGAAGGCGATGATTCCGAACTCTTTAAAACTGCTGCATGGTGGGAGAACCTGTTAAACAAAGAATGCGGAGGCCGGTGCGAAATCAGGGTTCTTGAGGCTGATTGTTACGATGTCGCATGGCAGGAATGGTTTGAATCGGGACATGAATACGGCGTAAGAGATAAGGAGTTTTTGGATAAAGGGTTGTATGACATTCTGAACTTTCTGCTGATTTATGTCAGAAAAGGAAAATGATAAACCCAGAGGGGAAAACGGAAGACTGCTGGTTGATGGAGAAAACGCTGTAGATGCAACTTCAAGTTGCGCAGCTCCCCGAAAAAGCATTCGTCAGTTGTTGGTATGCTCGTTCGTTCTGTGCTATCATTAACCTGTAACGCGTTGCAGACATCATACCGCGGGCACAGGCCGGCCCGTATACAGAGGAGACAAAAATGAGTTTTGGAAAAAATCTTCAGTACCTGCGCCGATTGAGCAAGAATCTCACACAGGAAGGGCTTGCAGAAAAACTGAATGTCAGCCGGCAGACAGTTTCCAAATGGGAAACCGATGAAGCAATGCCCGAAATGGAAAAGGCTTTTGCACTCTGCAAAATCTTTAACTGCACGCTCGATAATCTTTTCAGGGATGACATGTGCCAGCCTGATGAGCTGTATGCAAATCTGCGGGTCGAAACGGTAAAGGGCTTCCGCTATGTCTGCCACACCGTTTTGAGCACCGACCCCGAAACAGATGCAATCGAAAGAGTCCGCACATATGCAAAAGAAAGCGGTGTTGAAAATCCAAAAATCGTCGGCTGGGATTTTCCCTTCCTCAGCCCGGAGCAGGTAAATGTTTACCACATGCACGGTTACACAGCCGCATGGATTTTACCGGAAGGGGTACAGCCCGCAAACAAGCAGCTGGAAATCCGCGAGCAGGGCGACCACAAATACGCCGCAATTCACATTGAACACCCTTTTGAAAATCCCTTTGTCGCTATTCCTGGAGCCTATCATACCCTTACGGATTACATGAACGTAAACGGTCTCAAGCGTGAAGAAAAAGAGGTAATCCCCTGCTTCGAAACCGACGGCGAAAGCATGGACGTTTATATCGCGTGCAAATGATTGTCAGTGAACAGGGAGCAGGAGAAAGCGCATGACCTATGCGAATACAAACGAAAAGCTGTATGACGATATCGCGCTCTGGGAAAGGACGGACGGCAGGGATTTGTTTCTGGAACTTCCGCTCAAAGACAAACACGCGCCAAAGATTTTGGATTTTGGCTACGGGTTTGGAGAGCAGCTCTTTGCCTTGACGAATGCCTACCCCGATGCCGTGATTTTTGGAATTGACGGAAGCTCCGTCTGCCAGAAAGAAGACCGTTTGTGACGGCGGGAATCACAAACTGCAGCATTGCAGAAGATTTTCTGCCGTGCTATAGTGTGGGCGAGGAAGGATTATGAAACAATACATCGTTGACGCGTTTACCGACATCCTGTTTCATGGAAACCAGGCAGCGGTATGCATTATGGACTGCTGGCTTCCTGACAGCTTGATGCAGGATATTGCGGGGGAGAACAATTTTTCCGAGACGGCTTTTGCCGTGAAGGAAGGGGACTCGTACCACCTGCGCTGGTTTACCCCTGCCGCCGAAATCGATTTCTGCGGGCACGCCACGCTCGGAACGGCTTTTGTCCTGTTCAACTTTTACGAGAAAGGTGCGTCGCAGATTGGTTTTACGACGCAGGCCGGCGAGCTGACGGTTGAGAGGCAGGATGGTTTTTACACGATGGACTTTCCGGCCTACCGCTGCCAAAAAAGGGAAGTGACTGACGCGATGGAAGCGGCGCTCGGCGTGAGGCCGCAGGAAGCATACTGTGACCGTGACCTCATGATGGTGCTGGAGAATGCCGGACAGGTACGAGACCTCTGTCCCGACCGGGACAGGCTGAAGGAACTGGAGGGCCTGTGCATCGTCGTGACCGCCCCGTCAGACAGTGCGGAATACGACTGCGTGAGCCGCGTGTTCGTGCCCGAACTCCCCATGCTGGAGGACCCCGTGACGGGAAGCTCCCACTGCATGATTGCCCCCTACTGGGGAAGCCGCCTGCACAAAGACAGGCTGGTCTGCTTCCAGGCATCGGAGCGGAGCGGAATACTCCGCGCCTCGCTTCAGGGAGACCGGGTCCTGGTATCGGGGCAGGCTGTTTTGTTTTCCGTTTGCGAGCTCCAGCTCGGGACGTAACGGCTGGTTGCCCGGGGGCGGCCAGCCGCCAGCCTTGCGGAAAGCCTTCCCGCCGTGCTATAGTAGGGGTGGAGGGTTCCTTATGAATGAGACGAAGCGTGCGTGCGGGGTGAATAGCCCCGCGCTCTCCGCTGCTACAGTTCCTGTTCTGCCATATAGCTTTTCAGGAAGCGCATATGGCAATCCGGCCCGGTCGCCTTGTAGAAGCGTTCGCCGTATTCTTCTATATACAGGTATTCGCCTTCGACCCGGAATGTCAGGGGGTACCAGTCGTTTATCGTATAAAAGATCTTTCCGTCCGCAGAAATGGAATCAAGCTGCATGACTTCCGTGACGCCGGCGCCCTTGAAATACCATTCTCCGTCCCGGTAGGAAACATCGAGCGTTTCGGGACCGAAGTCAACGTAGTCCATTCCCCAGATGGTGTTGCTCAGTTCTAGGTCTCCGACTGACGCGGGCGGGCCGTCCTTTATGTACACGCCTGCAAGCGTTTCCCACGCCTGCTTGTCCAGTTCCGAAGCGAATTCGGGCGTGCGGTAGTTGAAATAGAGGCCTGAGTTTTCGAGCACATCGTAGAGGGCCGGTTCACCGTCGTCCGCACATATCGCCGTGAGGGGCAGTACGGCCACGGCTGCCGCAATAAGCAGGGCTTTTGTCTTCATACCAGTATAAATTCCGCTGCAGGGATTTGGTAACAGGATTAGGGTGGCCCGGGGGCGGCCCGGCCAGCCTTGCGGAA
>CACYDQ010000225.1 GCA_902773215.1 uncultured Spirochaetaceae bacterium
TATCACACGAATCAAATCTTGACGACTTTTAATTGCCGGAGTAATAACATGAGTGATTTGATCTCTCGCATAAGCATACAAAAGCTTCTTCATATCATCTGAATATATTATTCCGTCTATATTCTTTGACATTATCTCCTCCCTTCAATCTTTTTCTATTTTCCTTTTATGTATACCGAGAAAAAAATATTCCAATGCCATGCATAAAAAGAACGGATTAGACTTGGTGGACTTGGCAATCACAGCTAAGGAACAACATACCAGTCCATAATCACCATACTCTGCATCGAATATGGTGATTATGGAAATATTTGTACCTCAAACTTCTTTTTTTTATAATCTTAAAATCAATGATTCACTTTGAAATACCGAATAGTTAGAGTTGCCCCCTTACCTTTTGGAGGGGCATACAAGACTTTATCAGACCCTTTCATTCTTGAGTACATAACATCGCAACAGACCGGCATTCTATGATTTGTTCCTGGATATCCACCAATATCTCGATGAATATCTCCCGATTTTAAATCTATATAGTCTTCAGGAATATGTGAAAGAACGTCATCAATATATTTCTCGAATTCTTCGTGCTTCATTTCCTTCTCCCCCTCACCCCCTACTTACTGGCTGTCCTCAGCTGGCTCAGTTTGCGCTTGGTTAAGGCGGCAAGCGGATGCGTGTTCTCCTGGATGTTGAGGATGTAGAAGTTACGAGACAGAAGGTCACGCTCTATGCGGTGAAGCTCCTCCTTCGCGGCCTCGGACTTCACGGGATTGCCGCTGACAAAGTACTCCACCCTGAGCCTGTCGATGAATCCGTTGGTCGCTTCCTTGTCGTACTGGTTGCCGGCGACAAGGCTCGCGATGCTCTGCCTGAGCGTGGAAAGAGTCCCGTTCTGCACCTGCGACTCAGTGTGCTTGTCATTCACGTGCCAATCGAGCCTCTTTCTGACGGATTCTTTCACGGCTATTCCTACATAGACGGCATAGAGGCCGTCTTTTACCTCAAGCCCGGACTGAATGTCATCGAAGCTGACGGAAAGCCTTTCTAGGATGAAGTCCAGATCTTCCCTTGAGGCCCACCACTTGTAGTAGCCGGGCTTGTCCTCTATCTTGAGCAGGTTTTCCTTGACCCGCAGATCCCTTGCGCTTATCATCAGCTTACCCTCCTTCCGTTCCTGTATGTCACCGGCTCTTCCAAAAGGATGTTGCTGCTGCCCCTGAAGCCGAACACGACGCAGTTGCTCAGGAAGGGGAGCAGCGGCTCGTAATATGAGGCGCCCCCGAAGATGTAGAACTCATCGTCCTTAAGGTCAAAGCCGTTCTGCCTGAGCTTTCCGACGACGGCCTTTGCCCAGCGTTCCTTGTAGGCCGCCCCCTGCTTTCCCAAGTAGACATCGTAATATTTGATCTGGGCATCCTTGTCCAGCAGGTTGTAGTCCTCCTTGCCTGACAGGATGAACCAGTCCTCGCAGCCGTACATCTTCAAACCTTCAGTTTTCGCCCTCTTGAATGTCCGCCCCTGGTAGATGTCCTGCGCCCTGAACAGACGGTCAGGAGTCTCCGCGCCCAGCTTGCTCTTGCTGCAGGCGATTAATCCTATCTTTCTTCCCATATAGTCCTCCGGAATGGTTCCGCAAAAAAAATATCGGACGGCAGGACCCCGCAAGGAGTCCTGCCCTCGCCTCAATTAATGCGAGCCATTAATTGCTTTCTTTCCAGACATAATCTATCTTGCGGAGCTCAAACTCCTGCCAGTTGTTCTTTTGGACAACGCTTATCAGCTGGCGTTTATTTCCTCCCATATCCTTTACAAACGCAACGCCCGCGAACTCCTTCTCATCCATCAGCCTGCCGAGCTCCTTCATCTGCTTCAGAGTGTAAGTCCTGATCATGTAACCGGGTCTGCTGATATTTTCTCCGGAGGCTGCTTTCCCGGCCTCTTTCGGGGTCAGCGTATAAGCCATTTCCCACTTACCGGAACCCGGCATCGTTACCAACCCGCCCGTCGCAAACGCCATAACCAGGCCCACGGTTGCTGTGGCCGTAGACTGCGAGGAGCCAAGGCTGTAATCATAATACTGCTTGTACTCTTCGTTGTTGATAAAGGTGACCAAATCACTGACCGTCCCGTCCGGCAATGTCGCACCCTTTATCACGTTGCCGCCAAGCTCGTCCTGGGCCCTTTCTACCATGTAGAATTTCTCATAACTCAGTGCCGTATACTTCTTGTCCGCAGTGACATAAATCACCCGCATCCTGTCATCCTCGAAGGTAAAGGAGGATCCGATGAAGACTTTCTTTTTCTTCATCATATCCAGCAAATCCGTTTCCTTTGCCGAATACTGCTTGAGGAAGTAATCCTCAGTTTCCACCGGCTGCTTGCTCTCTTTCCATGCGTCGTTCTCTTCCTTTGTCAGCCTGCGGAGGTGTTTCGTATAGTCCGAATACGGCGAGTCACCTCCGATGCGGGCTTCCCTGTCCTCGTTGAATTTTTCCTTGTTCTTGAACAGGTTCAGGTCCGTCACCGTGCCGTCCGGCAGGGCAAAGCCTTTCAGCTCAAGATCGGCTTTTGGCGCACCCTTGGCCATAAGGCAGGATGGCACGAGCGCAAAGGCAAGGGCAAGGAGCGCGAGGCGCGGCAGCGATGTTCTCTTCATAGTAAAACCTCCATAAATTCCCCGCAGTCCGCAGGGATTCCTGTTATAAATACAACAGACAGCGGATATAGTAACAAAAATGACTCGGAAACGCAAGTTTTCTCTCCATTTTGTGACCCCTCGTTGTCATGGTCAAAGAATAGCATACGCGGGCACCCCCGTGGTAAACTGCCAGTTGACTTTTTTTAAACGAGAAAAGCCCCGGAAGCTGACCTTCCGGGGGCTTTCATCAGAGGCTATTTCTCAGAGTTACCTGTCTCTTTTCTACCTGAAAATCAGTATCAGAACCTGCGACACGATGACGACCGCAATCAGGGCGACCGGATAGGTTGACGCATACGCGGAGGCAACATCCTCCGTGCCCGCCGTGTTAATCAACGTTCCCAAGGCAGGCGTGCTGGTCATTCCGCCCGTGATGGAGCCAAGGTTGTTCAGGAGGCTCAGGCGCAGCACGTAACGGGCGAAGAAGTAGCCCGCGACCATCGGCAGGGTCGTCATGATGATTCCGTAGATGAAATAGACACCCTTGAAGTACTTGACGAAGTTCGCGCCTCCGGGGATACCCGCACCAATGAGGAAGAGCATAAGGCCCAGCTCACGGAATACCTTGAGCGTCTCATTGTTCGGGGTCATGGAAAGCTTGCCGAAGCGTCCGAAATGACCGAGCAGGAGGGAAATCAAAAGGCAACCGCCAGTCGTCGTCAGCGAGAAGTTCCCGAACTTGAAAGATCCGACGAGGATTCCCAGAACCGCAGCAAGGGAAAAGGGCATGAAGCCGAATGTATCCACTTCTATCAGCTTACCGCTGAACTTCTTGCTTGCACCCGTGCTCGCGACAGTAATCTTCTTGCGCTCCTCGGCCATATCCGCACCAAGAATCTTCGGGATAATCTGAACGAAGAGAACGACACCGACGACACCGTACAGGTAGGCGATTCCGTGACCGACCGCAACGATGTCCTCATACTCCGCATTGACAGTCGCCTTAGCCGCGCTGAACGCAGGGGTACTGGTCAGGGATCCGGAGAGCAGGCCGACGAGCATGGCTCCCGCCTCCTCCAAATCACGGCCGAAGACCCTGTTGTCAAAGACGATGCAGCCTGCGCATGACAACCCGCCGAACACAATGACAACCACAGCAATAAGAACATAAGACTTGAAGTTCTTCTTGAAGTTCCCGATGAAATTAGGTCCCGCGATGAAGCCGACCGACGTGACAAAAAGGATGAGCCCCAGGTTCTCTATGACCTTGAGGGCATTGCCCGTGTAGGACTTGTTCACGTCGCCGACCTTGATGGCAAGCTGGGCATCCAGGGCCCCGTAAAAGAACGCCCCTGCAAGCAGGGCAATAATAAACACGCCGGCGGTTCCCAGGGAAACTCCCTTTATGGTAATCCTGCCCAGCAGGTAACCGACAGCCGCGATGGTAAAGACGAAAAACAAAAGAAAGGTAATCGCCTTGACAGAAAGAATTCCAGCGAAAAGAGTCATCTCAACA
>CACYDQ010000226.1 GCA_902773215.1 uncultured Spirochaetaceae bacterium
GCCCTCACGCTCAAATATGCCCACGTGGACGAAGCCCTGCATTACATAGAAAGCCATCCTTCCGCCCCCAACCCCGGCACGTTCAGCGAGGCCGAGTGGGAACAGGCACAGGAAGATTACAAGTACCGCTATTACATCGAAAAGCAGGACGCGCGGGTGGAAAAGCTCCGCCGCATGGAGGGGGCACGGATTCCCGACGGATTTGACTACGGCAAGATTGTCTCGCTCAGCGCGGAATCACGGATGAAGCTGGAAAAAATCCGTCCCGTCACGCTCGGCCAGGCTTCCCGTATCAGCGGCATCCGGAACAGCGACATCATGCTGCTGATGGTCTACCTGAAGAAGTGAATTACATCGAGAAGTCCTTTCCCAGGTAGATGTCGCGGGCAAGGGGGGAGTCCAGAATTTCCTGCTTGCTGCCGGAAATCATCACCTGCCCCTGCGAGATGATGATGGCGCGGTCGGTGATTTCAAGCGTATCGCGGACGTTGTGGTCGGTGATGAGCACGCCTATCTTGCGCTCAGAGAGCATCTTGACGAGTTTCTTGATATCGGCGACGGCGATGGGGTCAATTCCGGCGAAGGGCTCGTCCAGAAGGAGGAACTTGGGCTCTATGGCGAGCGAGCGGGCTATCTCCGTCCGCCGCCGCTCACCGCCTGAGAGGGTGAATGCCATCTGCTTGCGTATCCTGCCGATTGAGAATTCCTCTATGAGCTCCTCCAGCCTGTCCTTCCGCTGGCTGTTCGTCAAATCCTTCCGGGTCTCAAGGATTGCCCAGATGTTTTCTTCCACGGTGAGCTTGCGGAAAACGGAGGGTTCCTGGGGCAGGTATGAGATGCCGAGCGAGGCCCGCTTGTACATGGGCAGGCGGGTTATGTCCTCGCCGTCCAGAATGACGTTGCCCCGGGTCGGCTTGTAGAAGCCGACTATCATATAAAATGTCGTCGTCTTGCCCGAGCCGTTTGGGCCGAGCAGGCCCAGGACTTCGCCCGTGGACATGGAGAAGCCCACGCCCTTGACGACCTCCTTGCGTCCGAAGGATTTGTAGAGAGAGCTTATCTCCAGGCTGTGGACAGCATCGCTTCCGTTACTCATTTTCCCTCTTCACCGCACCACGGACACGGCCGTCGAGCGTCACCTCGTTGGTGTTCAGGTCCAGCACTATCTCCTGCGCCCTGAAGGTATCAGTCCCCTGCACAATCTGCGGGTTCCCGCTCAGGAAGAGCTTCCGGGTCTTGGTATTATAAATCGCATAGGAACCGGTACACACGTTGTCCTTCTGCTGCATCGCGACGGAAATCTGCATGACGACCGCCCCGCTCTTCTCGTCGTATTCCATCAGCTGTGCATTGGCGACGGCATCGTTGGCCCGGTCCACCAGGTGCACGGTATCCTGCATGCTGGAAAGCTTGAGCTCCCGGTCATAGTGCATCTCGGCGCAGGTAAAGTCTATCTTCTCCTTTATGTTCGTGCCGCTGACGTTGCCGGTCGCCTTGATGTAGCGGTAGCCCTTGCCGGACAGTTCGATGGAGTCCGCGAAAATCTCCACGCTCTCGGTCGTTATGCTCGCGTTCCCGGTCAGGCGGGCGTAGTCCCCGCCTTTGCCGCTGCTGCCGGTCATGCTGTCCGCGCGGAACATCACGGTCTCGGCCCGGACGGGGCTTATGGAGAGGCAGAGCGACACAAGGAAGAAGAACCGCATGGCCGGAAAGACGCGGAGGAACTTCACCTGCCCGCCTCCCCGGACGTGCCGTCATCGTCGGTGATGATGAAGCCCGAGACATCGGAGGAGAAGGAAAACTCAGCTCCCCGCTCGCGGGCAGAAAATCCCTTGCCTTCAAGCGTAAGACCGTCCTTTGTCATCGTCGTGACGGACGACTCCGGCGAGGCGACCCTGCCGCTCGTCCGGTTCCACTTGAGCGCATCCGCCTCAAGCTTCATCCCCTCTTCGGGCTGTTCCATGACGACGGCCCCGTAAAAGCTCAGCTCGGAGTTGTCTTTATTCCCTGCCCGCCCTATGCCGAGAAGCTTGCACCGCCCTTTCGCTTCCAGCGTACCGTCCTCGGAGTAAGAGGAGAAAACCGCGTCCTCCACGTAGGTGACGGACGGAGAGGAATACTGCTCGATGCGCGGGGAGTCAAGCGAGAATGAGACCGCGTTGCCCTCGTAGCGGAAAAAGCTTGCCGTCCTCAGCGTAAACTGAGGTGCAGAAGACTCCACGGCAGCATTCTGCTCGTAGTTCAGGGAACATGAAGAGAAGACAGGAAAAAGCAGGATGACCGCAAGCTTAGTTAAAGAGACTTCCATCTCTCTCCCTGCCCGCTATCGCAGCCTGGATGAAGGAGTCAAAGAGGGGGTGCGGCTTGGTCGGCCGGCTGACGAATTCCGGGTGATACTGCACGCCGATTCCCCAAGGATGATCCGCCCACTCGAAGGCCTCCACCTGAGAATCCTCCGAGGACAAGGCAGAGACAATCAGACCGTGCCCCTCCATATCCTTAGTGTAGCGGCGGTCAAAGCTATACTTGGACCGGTGACGCTCGGTTATCTCGTCCGCGTTGTATATGGAATACAGCCTGGTGTCCTTCTTGATGGAGATGCCGCTCGCCCCCAGCTTCATCACGTGGGATGACGGCTCCGACTGCTCCTCGGGCAGGCTTATGACCGGATGCCTGGAGTTCTGGATGAACTCGGTCGTGTCCGCATCCTCCCATCCGCAGAGGTCACGGGCGGTGTCAATCGCCATCAGCTGCATTCCCAGGTCTATGCCGAGGTAGGGAATCTTGTTCCGGCGGGCATAGCGGACGGTGGAAAGCAGGCCCAGAAAGCCCCTCTGCCCGTAATTGCCGGGAACGACGATGCCGTCAACCCCTTCAAAGAAGGAGGACACGTCGTCGGTATTGGCGTTCTCGAGGGTCTCCGCATCTATCTTGCGTATCTTGATTTCCGCGTCGTTGCCGGTGACGGCGGCATGGAAGAGGGACTCCTGCACGGACTTGTAGCAGTTGTCCAGGTAATCCTTTTTGCCGACCATGCCGATGCAGACACTGCGGGAAGGATGGTTCAGCCTGTCTATGAAGGATGACCACTGCCTGATGTCCGTCGTCCTGTTGCCGAGAGAGAGCTTATCCAGAATCAGCTTGTCCAGGCCCTGCTCATGGAATATCTGGGGCAGCTCGTATATCGACTTCCTGACGTCCGGCGAGACAAAGACCGCGTCCGGGGCGACGTTGCAGAAGAGGGCTATCTTCTTCTTGAGGGACTCATCCACCGGGGCCTCGCAGCGGCAGAGCAGGATGTCAGGCTGAATTCCCACTTCCTGCAGCTGCTTGACGGAGTGCTGGGTCGGCTTGGACTTGAGCTCACCCCCGGTGATGACGGGAATCAGGGTCAGGTGGACGCTGATGGCGTTGCCCCGCCCGAGCTCCCTGACCAGCTGCCTCGCGGCCTCCAGGTAGGGCACGGCCTCTATGTCGCCGACCGTTCCCCCTACCTCCACGATGACCACGTCCGCCTTGGACTTCTCGCCCAAGTGGCGGATGCACCGCTTTATCTCGTCCGTTATATGGGGAATGACCTGCACGGTCCTGCCGTTGTAGCGGCCGGCCCGCTCGTTCCTGATGACGTTCTCGTAGACCTTGCCGATTGATATGCAGTTCTCATTGGTCAGGTTGACGCTCGTGAAGCGGCTGAAATTGCCCAGGTCCAGGTCAGTCTCCGCCCCGTCCTCGGTGACGTAGACCTCACCGTGCTGGTAAGGACTTATGTTGCCCGCATCAACGTTGATGTAGGGGTCGCATTTGAGCATGGAAATCTTGAGGGAAGAGCACTCAAGGAGGCTCCCGATAGTGCTGGAGGCCACGCCTTTGCCCAGGCTGGAACAGACCCCGCTCGTGACAAGGATATACTTACTCATTACACCCGTATTCTCACATTATTCGCCCTTTTGGTCAAGAAGCTGTCCCCGGGGTACGGCAGCAGGCACGGACCGGATTGAAACCTTGCATAAAAGGCTCCTTTCTGCTACCCTGTAAGCAAAGCTCTTAGAGAGAGGTTCAGAGAGAAATGGCAAACAGATGTCCCAGCTGCGGAGGGACGCTCCGCTTTGACATACAGAAGCAAAAACTCGTCTGCGAGTACTGCATGAGCGAGTTCGACGCGTCGAACATGCCCCAGATGGGAGGGGCGAACGAAAGCGAGGCTTTCGGGCAGGAGACTGCCCATGAAGAGGGCGGCGACACGATTGACGCGAAGATTTTTACCTGCCCCAACTGCGGGGCGGAAGTCTTTGCGACCGACCTGGACGCGGTGGAGTACTGCTCCTACTGCGGCACGTTCGTCACTCTGGAGAGCCGGCTTGCCAAGTTGCAGAAGCCGTCGTACATCCTCCCCTTCGCCGTCACGAAGGAAAAATGCATGGAGCTCTACAAGGAGAAGCTCAAGGCCGCCCGCTTCCTCCCGAAGGATATGTCGGCAGAAGGGGCGGAGAACAGCTTCCGCAGGATTTACATCCCATTCTGGGCATACGAAGTGGACATCAACGCGGACAAACAGATAAGCGCGGATACTTATGAAAAATGGACCAGAGGAAACACGGAGTACACCCAGCATTACACGATAAAGGCCAATGCGGACGGAAAGCTGGACAACATATTTTTTGATGCCTCGGCCACGCTGGATGACCGTATAAGCGAGGAGATAGGGAATTTCCCGATGGACTCGCTGCAATCTTATAACAGCTCCATCATGGCCGGCTCATACGCGGATGTCGCGGACGTGAGCAAGGACACCTACGCGGACAAGGCCTACGACAAAGGGCTGGACACCCTGATGGGAGAAGTCCGCTCTAACCTTGCGCAGAGCGGGGGAAGAGGAATGTCCGGCTCATCCGTGCGCAGCGTGGGCGGGCTCTCGGATTTCAGCCTCCCTGGAAAGACACGGAAAGACTACGGCCAGACGACCGCCAAGCTCGCCATGCTGCCGGTCTGGTTCATGACATACAAGAACAAAAACAGGCTCTGCTACGCCGTCGTCAACGGCAGCACGGGCAAGATGTTCGCGGAGATTCCGGCAGATCTCAAGAAATACACAATTTCTTCCATTATACTGGCAATCCCGATTTTCTTCCTGCTGGAATTATTCCTGACCCTCATGCCCAGAACCATGCTCACGGTCACAGGAATCCTTTCGCTTATCATCCTGATAAGCTACTGGTATGTCAGCAGCAAGCTCAAGAAGCAGGAGAACAGGACGAACGACTTAGGCTTCCAAAAGGTATTCAAAAAGCAGGCGGAATCTTCCGGGGGCAACTCTTTTGGCCGCGGGGCTCTGGTCTCCATACTCTCGCTGATTGCGGCGGCCATCCTGACGGCAATGGATATGCCGAACGACCTTTTGTATTACGGATGCTCGCTTCTGTGCACCGCAGGCTCGTTCATCGCGATAGCGTCGATGGTCAAGGCGCACAACCTCTGCTGCTCGCGCCCCATCCCGCATTTCTTTGAAAAAAGGAAGGAGGCCGGAAAATGATGAAGCTGAAAAAACTTGCCGCCCTGTTCCTTGCGGTCACGCTCATGCTGCCCGGCTTTCTGACGGCGCAGGACTATGAAGACTATGATGACTACGAGGACTATGAGGATTACGAAGATTACGAGGACTATGAGGCTGATGGCGAAAACGATAGCCAGTATCTGGCCTACAGCAATAATGAGACAGGCTATGTCATCCTGATAGAAGACATGGCCGACCTCCTGTCCGAGGACGAGGAGGAGGCGCTCGTTGACGAGATGTTCCCCCTGACGGAATGGGGCAACGCATTCTTCTGCACGAGCGGCACAGGAGGGGGCAGCTCCGAGAATGACCTGGCCGCGACCCTGTACGAGCAGGAGTTCGGGCACGGGGCAAGCGGCGCAATCTTCCTCATAGACATGAGCAGGAGGAAGCTCGCGATACACTGCGACGGCGAGGTCTACAGGACGGTAACCACTGATTACGCCCAGACCATCACGGACAACATATACCGGAAGGCAAGTGCGGGTGATTACTACGCCTGCGCCGCGGAGGCTTTCAGGCAGATGACGACCCTGCTCGAGGGCGGGAAAATCAGCCAGCCGATGAAGCACGTGACCAACGCCCTGCTCGCCCTCATGATTGCCCTCTTCATCTGCTACATCTATATGTCAGGGAAGAGCAAGACTGCCAGCGAGAAGAAGCAGCCCGCGGCAGATCCGGTCTTCAAGGGGCACATCTCTCATCTGGACGTCATTCCCGGCAGTCTGACAAAACGCGTCATCCAGAGCTCCTCCGGCGGCAGGAGCGGCGGAGGCGGAGGCGGCGGAGGCGGACATTCCGGCGGAGGAGGCAGCCACGGCTTCTAAACGGGTCTGTCTCCAGTGATTTTTCAAGGGGAATTTCTTGAAAACTACCGATACTCTTGATGAGGAGAGCTGTCTTTTTTACTTTTCAAGTTCCCCGGGGAGTTCTTTATGAAGTTCATGCGTAGCATTACGGCAGTCCTGTTCCTGCTGCTCGCCCAAGCCGCATTCGCACAGGTGAACGGCTCACAAGGCGATATTGCCAGCATAATCAGAAGGGGAGAGCTGCGGGTGGCCATCACGGCGGTGGACCAGCCCCCCTTCTACTTCACGGGCAAGGACGGCAAGCTTTCAGGCTATGACATAGACCTCGCCAACAAGATGGCGGACGAGCTCGGGGTCAAGCTCGTCATCACCCGTGACGCGCCCGCGTTCAACGACCTGGTGACCCTGGTCTCCTCGGGCAAGGCAGACCTCGCAATCTCCAAGCTGAGCCGCACCCTCTCCCGATCAAAATACATCAAATTCTCCACCCCCTACATGACATTCAAGCAGGGGCTTCTGTTCAACCGCCTGCAGCTGGCCAAGGCGACGAGCGAGGGTGAGACCCACAAGTTCGTCAGGAACTACAAGGGCTCGCTCGGGGTCATCGCAAACTCCTCATACGCCAATTACGCAAAAGACAACTTCCCCGAGGCAACGATAAAGGAATACCCGACCTGGGACACAGCGGTACAGGCACTGACCAACGGGGAAGTGCTCTCCCTGTACCGGGACGAGCTTGAGATAAAGAAGGTGCTCGCGTCCATCCCCAACAGCTCCCTCCTCTTCAAGCCGGTCTACTTCACCGACCTGACGGATCCCATCGCGGTCGCGGTCAAGACGGAGAACACACAGCTGCTCTACTGGGTAAACATCTTCCTTGAGAACGAGCAGAAGATGACGGCTGACGAAATTCTCAGGAAATACTCTGGGCAGTAGGAGACTGATACCATGATAGGAAAGATACTCAAGAACCCCATCACCATACTGGTCGCGGTAGTCCTCGGAATCCTCTTCGGCTTCTACGAGAAGGAGATAGCCCTCTCCTGGGGAATCGTGGGCGACATGTACCTGAACCTCTTCCAGATGACGGTCATCCCGATTCTGGTCACGTCCATCGTCGCAAGCCTGGCCCAGCTGATGAAGGACTCAAACGCCCGGTCGCACATCGCGAAAATCCTCATTGTCTTCGTCATAATGCTCGCGGCCACGTCGGTGTTCGGGACCCTCGCGGGTACCCTCGCCCGCCCCGGCAAGGACCTGGGTGATGCGACGACGGCGGTCCTGGACAAGATAATCAAGTCCTCTGCCGACACGAGCAAGGACGAGATGGCCCTCTATGACCCCTCGAAGGACAAGAGCTCGGGCGGCTCATCGCTCGTGGACTTCTTCGTCAACATCATCCCGTCCAATATCTTCACATCCTTCAGCAACGGCTCCATCCTGCAGCTTGTCTTCTTCTCGATTATATTTGGCATCGCAATCGGCTTCCTCAAGGAGGACATGTCGGCAAGCCTGATACACGGGGTTCTGTCGCTCAAGGACTCCTTCCAGAAGCTCATAAACTGGACGATGTACGGGCTTCCCATAGGCCTCGTCTTCCTGATGGGCAAGCAGATTGCCCAAGTCGGCGTGGAAATCCTGCTCGCGATGGTCAAGTTCATCGTCATCTTCTATGTGGCGGGCCTCATCACGATGATCGTCTGCAGCATCATCATCTGGCTTAAATCCGGCATAAAGAACCCGGCGGCCGTCATGCAGAAGGTGATGGATCCCATCGTCATCTGTTTTGCGACGAGGAACAGCTTCGCCGCTATGCCCTCCTCAATCTCCGCCCTCAAGGGCCTGGGATTCGGCGAGAACATGGTGGACCTGGTCTATCCGCTCGGACTGACCGTCCTCCGCTTCGGCAACATCATGTACTTTGCGCTCGCATCCTGTTTCGTCGCGCAGGTATACGACGCTTCCCTGCCCGTCTCGTCGCTCATGCTCATCGTCATCGGCTCCCTGCTCGCAGGCACGGCGACGGCAGGCGCGTCAGGTCTCCTGACCCTGCCGATGATCTCGCTGATACTGGATCCGATAGGGCTTCCGGTGGAGTCAATCCTCGTTGTCTTCATGGCGATTGACTCGCTCATAGACCCCATGCGGACCCTGCTCATCGTCTACATGAACATCGCGACGACGGCCCTCGTCGCACCCAAGGAGACGGAAGAGGAGCGGATTGCAAACGCCCTGCTGCGCGAGGCAAACGCGGAGGGCAACAACATCTTTACGCTGGAGCCCGAGAAAATGGAGAAAGAAACTGTTATGGCGGCCCGGGACACGGCTTTGCCGGCCGCGGTCTCAATGTCGGCCGCTCCGGCCGTGGCAGCCGCACTGCCTTCCGCGAAGGCGCGGACTGCCCCCGCAAACACCGCATCACCGGTCAGGCATTCGGGCGGCATGAAGATACGGATACGCGACGCGCTCGTCATCCTGAACACCCTGCTCCTTGTCGCGACCGCGGCCATCATCATGACGATAAACTCGCGCGGGACGCAGGACTCGGTCTACTCGGTCTCCACCAAGCTCGTCACGGAAATCCTGAAGTCCGTTGACACCAAGATTGAGGCGTACTACACACCGGCAGACCAGGCGATACACAACATCGCCTTCCACTACTGGAAGGAAGACAAGTTCCACTTCCGCGATAACAACGAGAACGCCCTGGACTACTTCATGGAGCTGCTCAAGACCCACAATGAGTTCGCGATGGTCTACTTCGGTGATACCGAGGGCAACCTGATAATGGGACGCCGCATGCCGGACGGCTCACTGACCCGCCGCTACATAACGCGAACCGCGAACAGGGTGCTGACCCGCTATGTCCATGAGAGCATGCAGTATAATGCGACCTTCCCCAACACGGAGGAGGGGCTGGAGACGGGCTACGACCCGCGCACCCGCGGCTGGTACAAAAAGGCAGTGAATAACAAGAAGACTGTCTGGACCAACGTCTACATCTTCGCGACGGACAACATGCCGGGCTTCTCCTGTGCCTCGCCGATATATGACAATAACGGCAAGCTCCTGGGCGTTGCCTGTATAGACATAGGGATACGAGACCTCTCTCTCTACCTGGGGAACATCTCTACGACGGCGAATTCCAAGCTGTTCATCTACGACCAGGACAACCAGATCATCGCCAAGCCGCTCAAGCCCGAGGATCCGATCGGCACCCTGCTCAACGTCTACCCGTCGGCGGACGGCAGCAACACCTATGCGATGAAGAAGGTGGACGACAAGGCCGAGCCGATTATCGCCGAGGCGTTCGAGAACAGCAGGGGCCGCGTGAACAAGGAGGGCATTTACTCCTTCAGCCTGGACGGCAAGGAATACTTCTGCAAGATAGACTCCATGCCGCTGGACGAGGAGCTTTCCATGAACGTCGGCATGGTCATACCGGACAACGACATCATGGGAATCGTCTACAAGAACAACAGGACGGTGCTCATCATATCCCTGATTGTCATCATCATCGCGATTATCATCTCCGTGCTCGTCTCCTCGGTCATCTCCAAGCCGATGAAGACCCTGTCCACCGAGATGAACAACATCAAGGAGCTGGCGATTGATGACGGCGTGGTCATGCACGACTCCGGCATAAAAGAGATAGACAACATGGTCGAGTCTTTCGAGGGAATGAAACAGGGCCTCGTCAACTTCAAGAAGTATGTTCCCTCCGACCTCGTGACCCAGCTCATACGGAACAGCCAGAAGGCGGAGATAGGCGGCAAGAAGCAGACGCTGACCCTGATGTTCTCCGACATAGAGAACTTCACGGGCATCTCCGAGATGACCAAGCCGGAGGACCTGGTCAACCGCCTCTATGACTACTTCTCCCTCTTCGCCCATACGATTTCGGGCAACCGGGGCACGATAGACAAATACATCGGAGACTCCATCATGGCCTTCTGGGGCGCACCGGTCGAGATGGACGTGAAGCAGCATGCGGAGCTTGCCTGCCGCTCGGCCCTCACCTGCCAGATGCAGGGCTTCAACCTGTCCAACGCATGGATACGGGAGGGCAAGCCCAAGTTCCGCACCAGGTTCGGAATCCACACGGGCGAGGTCGTCGTCGGCAACATGGGCTCGGACGAGAGAATCAACTACACCGTCCTCGGCGACAACGTGAATCTCGCGAGCCGCCTGGAGGGAATCAACAAGTACTACGGGACCGAGATAATCGTCAGCTCCGTCACTCATGACCTGATTAAGGAAGAATTCGAGTTCCGCATGCTCGACAAGATAACGGTGAAGGGCAAGACGAAGCCCCTCTATATTTACGAGCTCCTTGCGGAGAAAAAC
>CACYDQ010000227.1 GCA_902773215.1 uncultured Spirochaetaceae bacterium
CGAGGGGAAGTACTTGCCGTTCTCTATGCTGTTGATGTAGTTCGCGCTCCTGCCTATCTCCATCGCCAAATCCAGCTGACGGATGTGATTTTGCTTCCTGTAACGCTTCAGATTGCTTATGAAAACCTGCCTGAGTCCTTCCATACATCCAGTATGAAGGGCAGCAGCGGCTCACGACAAGCCTTTTGTTCCTGATTGCCCTGCGTGACAGCATGGATTCCGAACAGCAGAAGGATTTTATCAACAACAACTACCTGACAAACATCTGCTCGGAATTCCCTGACAAGATAAAGCTCAAGCAGGTCACGAAAGACTAGGTCTCCTACCGTGCGCTGATAAAAGGGGAGGAAGCGCAGCCGGGTATCATCAAGAACGCATACGACACATTCAAAAAACTGATTGAGGACAAGAAAATCGCGAACCCGGAAATTACCCCCGAGAACTACATCCAGGCAATCCGCAGGATGAATGTCGCCGTCATCTTCCTTGACGAACGTCCATTCAAGGGTGAGGACCCGCAGATCATATTCGAGACGCTGAACTCCTTGAGAAAGCCGCTCACCCTGTCGGATTTGATACGGAACTACGTCCTCCTGAACATGAACAGCAAAGACCAGACCATCGCATACGAAAGGACCTGGTATCCGCAGATTGAAAAACCGCTGGCGGAAGATACGTCATCCTTCTTCAGGGATTTCCTCCAGTACAAGACATCATCTTCCATAAAAGCCGTCAGCGACAACAATACGAAAGTCGCCGTCGATTTCAGGAACCCCAAGATTACGATTGAGCATGTCATGCCGCAGACCTTGTCCCCGGCATGGGAGAAATCGCTGGGAGAGGACTTCGAGAACATTCACGTGAAATACCTCCACAACATCGGCAACCTGATCCTGACTGAATTCAACAGCGAAATCGGGAACGACTCGTTCGATGCAAAGAAGAAAAAGCTGGCAACATCATCGCTCTTTTACCGGCTCGATGTGGTAAACGCCGGGAGCTGGGGCGAGGCCGAAATCAAGAGCCATCAGGCAAAGATGATACAGTGGTTCCTGGAGACATTCCCGCTTCCCGAGCAAAGCAAGCACACATCGAACTGGAACACGAAGCTTTTGGAAGTGACGAGTTTCTCCCCATTGGACAATGAAGCCGGAGCAATGGCAGAAGGCAACAAGCCTTCCGTACTGAAGCTTGGAGACAAGGAAATAAAAGTCTCCAACTTAAAAGACGTATACCTGGAATTCCTTCGATTCATAAAGGACAGCGGCTCCTATGATTTCCAGATAGTCCTTGATAATCAGGCCGAACTGCTGGGCAGAGAGGATGCAATTATACCCTGGTCAAGCTTTGAGAAGAAAGTCGAGGCTGACAGCAATATGAGGGGCAAGTATAACTCCATTGACGGACTGCCGTGGGACAAGGTCGTTAATCTGACATCGGGTACCTTGTTCTATCACGTGAATTTCAATGCCCACCGCACTGATAAACAAGGTTGCCAGCGTCATGAACAAGTTCTGCATTCCGGCGGATTATGTGAACATAACGCTGAAATGACGGATTTGCCATTTCGAGGCAATTTAGTATGCTAGCTTATGTATTCTTCTGCTTGCTCGGAGAGAGCGGAAATTTTCTCGAAGTTTCCGTATCAGTGATTATTCAGTACATTATAGGTATGACTTATGGCTACATCAGGGTAAGCACGGACAAGCAGACGGTTGAAAACCAGAGGTTTGAGATTCTGGGCTTCTGCGAGAAGCAGGGGCTGGCAGTGGACGCATGGATTGAGGAGACGATAAGCGGGACGGTCGATGTCGGTAGGCGGGAACTGGGCAGGCTTCTGGAGAAAGTCGGGAAAGGAGACCTGATTATCTGCTCGGAATTGTCCCGGCTGGGCAGGAGCCTCTTCATGATAATGAGCATCCTGAACCTCCTGATGGAAAAGGAGGCCAGGGTCTGGACAGTCAAGGACGGCTACCGCCTGGGAGACGACATACAGAGCAAGGTCCTCGCCTTCGCATTCGGCCTGAGCGCGGAGATAGAACGGAACCTGATAAGCCAGAGGACGAAGGAGGCCCTCGCCCTCCGCAGGAAAGAAGGGGTAACACTGGGAAGGCCCAAGGGAAGCCGGGGCCGGGGCAGTATCCTGGACGGGGCGGAGCTTGCCGTCAGCGTCATGCTGCTCGCAGGGACATCCATGAGCCAGATGACCTGCGCACTCGGAACCCACCACAGGACGCTGAGCCGCTTCATCGAACGGCGGCATCTGGACTCAGGCGAGAACCTCGCGCGGGTCAGGGAGATGCTGGGGCAGACATATCACGCTGTCCAGCCAGCCTCGTAGCCGTTGAAAACAGCTGAACCGTACATCTCGTTCAGACGGGAATGCGTGTAATTCCTGAAATCCCTCTCTACGATTTCCCCCGGGAAGAGTGCCAGCCTGTCATTCCTTTTCTGGATGACCGAAATGAAGTCTCCCGCCGGAAGCATGTCGCTTTTCTTTCCGTTGCAGACAGGACAGGCAAGGACGAAATTCCAAAGCTTGTCATCCTTTATGAAGCTCCAAGGGATGAAATGGTCAACGGGGATTGTTTTCCCATCACCCGGAGAAAGAGCTTTCCCGCAGTAAAAACAATGCGACTGGCCAAACTCAAAAAGAATCTTGCGGTAAACGGAAAGGTCACTCCGTTTCGTAGAGCTGTCCAACTTGCCCGCGAGGGCATAAGAATCCTCTTCCTTATTTGCCTTCTCAAGATATTTTATCCACTCGTAATAGTTCAACTTCTCGAAGGACGACTTGTATTTCACAAGAACATTATAAACATCGTGGTTAATGATAATCCCGTCAAGGCTTTTGTCTGCCTTGTCAAACTGATAGAACGAATCCTGCGTGTCACCACAAAAAGCCCCTACGACATTTTTCAGCATCTCTGCCTTGATTCTCTTCGCGGCCTCAGCCTGCAAGGATGGGGATGCGCTCTCAAAAAGGAAAACCTGGCATCCTTCCCCGCACGGAATACCTTTCTCTTCCGCAAGGCTATACAGTTTTCTCTCAACTGCAGTCATCTTCCCCGGCTCATAGGTTATCATCTGCTTGAGATGCCAGCGCAGCACCAAGTTCCAGTAAATCTCCGTGAAACGCAAGGCGAGCGCGTCATAGCTCAATATGCAGGAGCTCAGATTCATGTTAAAAAGATTGTCTAAGATAGCCTTGAAGAAAGCGAATTTGTATGTGGTCGTACGTGCAGTCCCGGCAAAGAGCGCATGGTTCACAAGCTGCACGACATCATCCTCGGTAAGAGAAGGCATTTTTCTCAAATTGGAGACCGAATTCCAATTGCTGTACGGAGCTTCCAAGGCTACGCATTTTAAACGAACGTTTTTTGTGCTGGACGTTTACCAAGTTTTGTTATATAATGACGTTATGAAGTATCCATTTTTGACACTTGACGATGGAACTGAAATTGTCCACTCAGAAACGCTTTCTGATGGGAAGGTCGAGGTTTACATTGAAAAACCCGATGAGAAGGATTGCTTTCATAACGCCTCCTGCTATATCCCTGGATATGAATGGAAGAACATAAACGGCTTTTCCAAGCAGGAAATATCGAAGTATCAGGAGATAATAGAGTCAACGGCACATTTGATTTTGGACTTTGCCAAGAACGGGGGCTTTGAGAATGCCTCAAGTTTTTAAGATAGGTTCTTACCGGGGCTATTACTTCGGAAATTAAAACCCGCAAACATCAAGCAGCCTGCTTGGTTATGTAGGATAGATTCTTGTGCTTGAATAAATCCTGAA
>CACYDQ010000228.1 GCA_902773215.1 uncultured Spirochaetaceae bacterium
ATCGTTCTTGAGCTTGTCCTTTACCAAGAGACAGATTGCCTTTGCGGCGGCTCCAGATGACTGTGCGACTGTCTCAGGAATGTCCTTTGGTCCCTGGCAGCATCCGGCAAGGAAGATACCGGCTGTCGGGCTTTCAACAGGACGAAGCTTTGCGTGTGCCTCAAGGAAGAAGTCGTTGTTGTCCATTGAGGTTGTGAGCATGGTCGCGAGTGGACGTGCGCTCTTGTCTGCCTCGATTGAAGCCGCGAGAACCACCATGTCCGCCTTGATGTGAACCTGGCGATTCAAAATCAGGTCGCTTCCCTGTACGTCAAGCTTTCCGTCTGACTGCGGGGTGACTTTTCCGACCATACCCTTGATGTAATGCACTCCGTACTGCTCGACGGCGCGGCGGTAGAACTCGTCAAAGTTCTTTCCGGGGGTGCGCACGTCAATGTAGAAGACGTAGCAGTCGGTGTCCGGGTAGTGGTCGCGGGTCAGAATTGCATGCTTTGCCGTGTACATACAGCAAATCTTGGAGCAGTACTCATGCCCCTTCGTGCTGTCCGCGGAACAGCGGGAGCCGACGCACTGGACGAAGACGATGGTCTTGGGCTCCTTGCCGTCGGAGGGGCGGAGGAGGTGGCCGTTCGTCGGGCCGGACGCGTTGCAGAGGCGCTCGAACTCAAGCGAGGACACGACGTCCGGGCTCTGGTTGTAGGCGTACTCGTCGAACTTCTCCAATGAAATCGGGTTGTAGCCCGTCGCGACGATAATCGCTCCGTATTTTTCGGTGATGACCTCTTCCTTCTGGTGGAAGTTGATTGCTCCCACGCCACAGGCCTTCTCACAGAAGCCGCACACGTTGTCCTTGCCGTTGGCGAGGCCCTTCATGTGCAGGCAGTAGTTCGCGTCGATGTTCGCGACCTTCGGAACCGCCTGTGCGAACGGAATGTCTATCGCCTTGCGGTTGTTCAGGTTCAGGTTGAAGGCGTTGGGAACCTTCTTGTTCGGGCACTTCTCGATACAGGCACCGCAGCCCGTGCACTTTGTCTCGTCCACGTAGCGGGGGTGGCGCTTGATGTCAATCTCGAAGTTTCCGATGTAGCCGGACACCTTGCACACCTCGGAGTAGGAGAGAATGCGGATGTTCGGGTTCTGGCTCACCTCGGTCATCTTGGGCGTGACAATACAGGACGCGCAGTCGAGCGTCGGGAAGGTCTTGTCCAGCTTGGCCATCTTGCCGCCGACCGTGTAGTCCTTCTCAACGATGTCAACCGGGAAGCCCGCATCGGCAATGTCGAGCGCGGCCGTGATACCCGCGATTCCTCCACCGATGACCAGGGCGCGCTTGGTCACCAAAGTCTCGCCGGGGGTCAGGGGCGTGTTCAGGATGGTCTTTGCGATGGCGGCCTTTCCGAGGGCAATTGCCTTCTCTGTCGCCTGGGGCATATCCTTCATGACCCATGAGGTCTGCTCGCGGATGTTCGCGATTTCGACCTTGAACTGATTGAGGCCGGCCCTCTCGGCGCAGGCACGGAAGGTCTTCTCGTGCATACGGGGCGAGCAGGAGCAGAGAACGACACCCGTGAGCTTGTCGTCCTTGATGTGATCCTCTATCATCTTCTGTCCGGCGGAAGAACACATGTAGGTGTAGTGGGTGGAATACACCACGCCGTCTACTTTTCCCAGTTCCTCCGCGACTTTCTCAACGTCAACTGTTCCGGCAATGTTCGTGCCGCAGTGACATACGAAAACACCTATTCTTTCCATCTGCCACTCCTTACTTGCGGTACTTCCTGAACGCGCTGACTATCGCCTGCTGCGGCAGCTCGTCGTCAATCTTGGACATCTCGGCGACAGCCTCCGGGGTCAGGTGCTGGGGGCCGCGCTTGCGCTCCACGACCATCCTGACGGCCTCTATCAGCTTGGCGGGCTCCACCTGGCGCGGACAGCGCTCCAGGCAGGCGAAGCATGACAGGCAGGCATAGATGGACTTGGACTCAAGGAGCTTCTCAATCTCGCCGTTCTCCACCATCTGCACGAACTGGTGCGGGTGGTA
>CACYDQ010000229.1 GCA_902773215.1 uncultured Spirochaetaceae bacterium
GAAAGAACCCTTCCACCGGCTCATAAACCAAGGAATGATAACGAGCTTCGCCTACCAGCGGGGCAACAAGTCCCTCGTTCCGGTTGACCAGGTGGAGGAGGCCTCCGACGGCAGCTTCATCGAGAAGGCGACCGGCGAGAAGCTTGAGCGGGTCATCGCAAAGATGAGCAAGTCGCTCAAGAACGTCGTGAACCCCGACGAGATGATTCAGAACTACGGGGCGGACAGCGTGCGCATGTACGAGATGTTCATGGGGCCGCTTACCGAGTCCAAGCCCTGGAACACCCAGGGACTGATCGGAATCAGCCGCTTCCTGGACAAGGTCTGGGCGGTCGGCCAGAAGGAGCTCTGCGACATTGACGTGACGGGAAAGCTGGACGACGACAAGCTCGTCTCGCTCCGCAAGACTTACGCCAAGACAGTCAGGAAAGTCTCGGACGATACTGACAGCCTGAGCTTCAACACGGCGATAAGCCAGATGATGATTTTCATCAACGAGGCTTCCAAGCTGGACAAGCTGCCCCGCGTCTTCTGGGAAGGCTTCGTCAAGATGCTCGCCTGCTACGCCCCCCACATGGGAGAGGAGCTCTGGCAGAAGGCCGGCCACGACAAGACGGTCGCTTACGAGAGCTGGCCTGAGTTCAGCGAGGAATTCGCCAAGGAGGACAGCAAGGAAATCGTCGTCATGATAAACGGCAAGCTCCGCGACAAGTTCCAGGCCGCCCCCGGCACGGACAAGGACACGCTCCAGAAGACCGCCCTTGAGACCGAGGGAGCCAGGAAGTTCCTTGACGGAAAGAGCATCGTCAAGGTCGTCGTCGTGCCGGACAAGCTCGTCAACATCGTCGCGAAGTAGGGGAAGGGCATGATAACGGCAGTATTCCCCGGCACATTCGACCCGCCGACCTACGGGCACCTGAACATCATCGAGCGGACCTGCAGGCTCTTTGACCGCATAGATGTCGCCATCTCGATTAACCCGGACAAGACCTGTCTCTTCTCGGCAGAGGAGCGGCTTGCCATGCTGAAAGAGCTGACGAAAGGCTTCAGCAACGTTCAGGTGCACACCTGCAACACGCTGATTGTGGATTACTGCCGGGCCGTCGGTGCAAAAGTGCTCCTGAGGGGAATCCGCAACACGAACGATTTCTCCTACGAGTTTGACCTGTCCTTGATGAACCGCTCGCTGAACGGGGAAGTGGAGACCCTGCTGGTTCCCACCGAGCAGCGCTACTTCCTCATACGGAGCAGCAGCATCAAGGAAGTCGCCCGCTTTGGCGGTGACATCAGCGGCATGGTTCCTTCTATCGTCGTTGACGCGATAAAGGAAAAATACAAAAACTGAGTGTCTTCTGTAATATGAAGAGATATCTTCTCGGCGTGGTGTTTTCCGTCCTGTTTTTCCCCCTGTCGTTTACGGTTCCCGCAGAAAGATTGCCTGAAAGTTGCAGGGACTCCACGCCTTCGCTCAGGGAATGCTATGCACCGTATTTTATGGTGGGGGCGGCGTCCTCCGCTGACGACGAAAAAGACTCCAGAATAAAGGAGCAGAAGAAAGAAGAGAAAAAAAAGAAAAAGGAGGAGAAAAAAAAGTCAAAATCACGTAATGAAGAAGACGATGAGTTTTCTGGTGCTCAGCCGGAGGAGAAGAGCTCATATTTTATAAGAACTGTGGGGAAGCATTTTTCGGAGCTTTCAAGCGGGTCCGAGCTGCTTCCTGCAATACTTCTGGAGAAAAAGCCAAAAAAGTTTTCGCGGTTTACGGCATTCGATGGACAGAACTATGCTGTTCCTGCAAAATGGAACTCACAATATCTTGCCCTTTTTTTGGAAGATGCCAAAAGGGCAGGTGTACAAGTACGCTTTCACCTTCTGGTATGCCCGGAAATGAGCCCCGACTGGTTTTTCTTTCATAATTATGATACGGCATCGCGTTTAGCCAGTATGGATGAAATGCTGGCGCGCCTTGAGTGGTATATCAAGACGGTGGCGGATTTCATCGTGGAATGGGAATCTGAGCATAATCAAGGTGAATCGCTAGTTACGTCCTGTGATGTTGTCTCAGAGCTTTTTTCCGATTCCGGGGATTTGAACCGTACTCCGAACAACCATCTGATGAAGATTTTCGGCGATGTCTCTTACGCCGTCCAGGCCTTTGCCTTTGCCGCACGCTTTTTTCCTGATTCCGTGAAGCTGTGTTACTGCGATCATTCGCTTTTTGAACAGAGAAAAGCGGAACGGGTAAAGGAATTTATCAGTTCCGTGCGCTCTGCGGGCGGAAAAAGCCGTGTGAATGAAATCGGCATTATTTCCCACCTTACGGAGGACTGGCCGGACCGGAAAGCATTCTTTGAAGCATGCAGGGATTTTTCTTCATTTGGTATGGACGTGCAAATTCAGCAGCTGGACATCATGGCCCGGAAGAGAAAGAATATCGGAAACGCCTATTATGATTTCCTGCGGGCCTGTATTGAGAATTCCTCCTCCATAAAAGGGGTTTCGTTCCGTGCCGTACTCGTTCCCGATAATCCAGAATTCGTTGATTATATGAGAGCCCCCCTTTTTACGAGCAACTATTCGTGTACCGGAAACTTCAACCGGGTGATTGAAGCCACAGCCCTGCAGGAGGGGATCAGAAAATGAACGCCCGCAAATTACTAGTATCCTTGTTTCTCCTTTCTTTTTTTGCTCCCCTCTTCCTGTTTGCAAAATCATCTTCCCCCAGTCCTAACCTTTTTGATTATGTGAAGGAATACGGGGAGACAAGCTTTGAGGAAGAAGGAATCAACGAGCTTGACAGTGCGATTTTCTCCATGCTCTCTTATATAAACTTTGAAGGAACTGCTGCAGAAGGTAACAGTGAAGGGGTAAGTCTGAAGGAGCTTTCTGCCCGGTTTTTCAGTTCGGAGTTCCGCTATGGCCTCAGAAACGAGAACTGGGATATCTGGCAGTCCTGCATGCGGATGCTCGAGATCGCCTCCAGTTGCAGGCGCTATGAAGGAGTCAAGGTAAAAGGCTACGTAAGCCTGCTGGATGAGGTCGCGTCGACACAGTTTTCGGCGATTGTTTTTTCACTGAGCCCGAATCTGCATTTTATCGCGTTCCGGGGAACAGACACGAGCATCGCAGGCTGGCGGGACAACTTCCTTATGACATGCGAAGACCAGACAACGACACAGATGCTGGCCCTGGAGTACTTTGAAAAGTGGGCTGCCCGCCTGCCTGGCGCAATTCACACGGGAGGTCATTCCAAGGGAGCGAATCTTGCCATATACGCTGTGGCACAAGCAGGGCCGGAAATCCAGCGCAGGATTGAAGGTATATGGAACTTTGAGGGGCCGGGCTTTTCCCGTAATCCCGATATGCTTGCGCGGATTGAGGCGATTGACGGGAGAATCAAAACTTTCATCCCGGAAACATCCCTCGTAGGCGTAGTTATGCGGAGCTTTACGAGCTATACCGTGGTGCAAAGCGACAACAAGCTTTTTTTGCAGCATGACATCTTCTCCTGGCACGTAGACGGAAAGACTTTCGAGAGCGTAGAGGAGACTTCCCGTACCAGCAGGATGTTTGATTCTACCATGAACGCGACAATCTCAAACCTGAGCGACGCGCAATTCCGCATCATAATAAACGCGCTCTTTGATGCCATGGAGGAGTCGGGCATCCATAACGTTCAGGACATCGCGGACAATACGGGCCGCTTCACTGCCTCGCTCGCGGAGTCCTGCTTTTTTTCAGGCAAGGAGACCCGCCGGACCCTGCTCTATGTAAGCAAATGCCTGGCAAAAAACTTCAATCAGGCCCGCAAGGAAGAAAAAAAGCGCAAGTGACTGGCGGTATATTACGCCTTTCTCCTGCGGACCTTCCTGATGAGGGAGGAGAGAATTTCGTCTTTCGTAAAGAGAAGCATGATAAGTCCCATCCCGCCGAACAAAAGGGCCGCAAGGCATAAGGGCACTCCGTGCGAGAAAATGCGGCCTTTCCCCGCAAAGAATGCGATGAGCTGTCTCCGCAAGAGGTAGACTGGTACGGATGCGATGACGGACATAACGATGAGCTTGAGCATGTAGAGAAGGGATGAGCGCACGACCATCCCCACGTCAATGACAGGATTCCGCCTCAGGAAGACGAAAAGAAAAAGCATGTTAACCAGGCTCGCTATGGTAAGGGCAAGTGCGATTCCCGCCCCTCCGAACCGAAAAGAAAGAAAGAAGGCCAGGACCATGTTGACGGCGAAGTTTATCAATCCCGCAACGGTGGGACTTTTTGTATCCTGCTGGGCGTAGAAGGCCGGTGCTATGACGCGGTTGACGGCGATGAAGAGGAGTCCCGCTATATGGAAACTGAAAACCTCTTCCGTCATGCGGATAGAATCCGCGTCGAACCTGCCGCTCTTGAACACGAGCGTGATGATGCTCTCTTTCATTATCAGCGAGAAAAATGTAATGGGAATCGCAATGAGCGAGATGATTTTGACGGCAAGGGTCAGCATGGAGCAAAAGGAGTCCCACTGTTTTTTCTGCGCGAACCCTGTCAGATCCGGTAAAATCAAGGTGCTGACGGTGACCGCACAGATACCGAGGATCAGCTCCTGCAAGCGGAGTGAATACTGTATGGAAGAGTAGACGCCCTCTCCCGCCCGTGTCGCAAGGGCAGAGGAAACGATGTCATTCAGCTGGTAGGCTGCCATCCCGATGACGGTCGGCCCAATCAGGCGGAGGACCGTCCGCGTTCCGGGATTGGAGAAGGCTTTCCCCAATGAAGTGAACGACAGCTTCCAGCCGCATCGCATCACGAACGGCAGCTGAAAAGCTGCCTGCACGGAACCACCGGCAATGACTCCGACAGCCATCGCACGGGCAGGATTGGCCATGCGATGGGCAAGCAGGTAGGTCAGGACAATGACAATCGCATTGAAAAGAATCGGAGTAAAGCCCGACGGCGAGAAGAGCTTATGCCCGTTGAGAATACCCTGGAAGAGGGCGGCAACCGAGATGACAACAAGGTATGGGAACATGATACGGGTCAGCACGACTGCCTCGGCAAAGGCACCCGCGCTCTCATCAGGGAAAAAGACCCGGAGAATCAAAGGGGTGAGCAGCATCCCGACGGACACCAGCGATGCCGTGAGAAAGCTTACGAGCGTGAAGGTCGCGTTCAAGAACTCCTGTGTCGAAGCCCGGCCAAAATCCTCTTCATCTTGGGCAACAAGGTATTTCTTGAACGTTGGTATGAAAGCGACCGAGACAGAGTTCTCTGCAAAGAGACGGCGGCAGAAGTTCGGTACCTGAAAGGCTATTCCGAACGCATCTCCCAAAGCGGACGTACCGAGGAACTTCGCCTTTGTCATCTCGCGGACAAGACCAAGGATTCTTGAACAGAGAGTCAAGAAGGAAAGAGATAAACCTTTCGTCAGTAATGATTTTCCCGATTGAGAGGACTTTGTTTTTGACATAGAAACAGAATAATAAAAAGGAGCGTGCGTTGCAAGGGGGCTCAGCGCGATATCATCCGAACAGGCTGAAGAAGTAGCTCGTGATGTCGTCTGCGTCCATGCCGCTTATCTGGAATGAGTTGGTATGGAAGAGGATGCAGGTCCGCACGTCCGGCCCGAAGAGCCTTGCCATGACGTAGACCGACGGCCGGTTGTCGCAGACGGCGGCGATGAAGTTTTTCCTCGAGGGGCTGTCAAAGAAGGTCTGGCTGATGCCGTCCTTATACGCAGTCTGCTCCGGCGTCCCGTGGTGGCTGAAGTCTGTGGATACGAGCAGGAAGTTTTCGTCCTTCCCCGCCTCGTCGAAGAAGGGAGCAATCGCCTTGTACAGCTTTTCGCAGTAGTCTATGTGTACCGGCGGCTCCCCGTCAATCGCGACGGCGACGACATCCGCATCCGGAAAATAGCGGCGGATGTAGGGCATGAGGGTGCTGACCCCGTGCTCGTCGGGAAAGACCTGGTTGTCATAGCCGACGCCGAGTGCGGCGCAGACCTGGGCGCTCATCTCCCGGTTCGTGTACACATAGCTTCCTGCC
This sequence comes from uncultured Spirochaetaceae bacterium, assembly GCA_902773215.1. GTDB lineage: Bacteria > Spirochaetota > Spirochaetia > Treponematales > Treponemataceae > Treponema_D. The sequence continues at coordinate 6,034 of CACYDQ010000229.1, forward strand.
GCACATTCCCAGCGTCCGTCCGCGACGGAGTAGTCCCGTGTGCTCAGACCGAAGTGGGAAGGGGACAAGATGACGAAATGCCTGACTTCCCGCCGTGCTTTTATTTCACGGAACCATGCGTCAATGAGCGGGTCAGTCAGGAAGTGGTGGCTCACCGTCCCCGTCCAGGGCACGAAGCCGGGGCCGGGCGTTTGTGCCGGGGACGGGAAAGAGAAGCGGGGGTCTACGGCCTTGCCCTCCTTTTCCCAGGTGGAAAAAGTGAGCCCACCGTATTCCTGAGGAACAGGGGCGGACTCCTGCGGGGCAACGCCCGCCGCCGTTCGGTCAGGGGAGCCCCCCGAGGCATTGGCAGCCGGCCGGCCGGCCTCCCCCCGTCCGCAGGAGATAAGGACGAGGGCCACAAGCACGGCCCCCGCGCCAACGCTCAGTTTCATTTGGTCCAGACAGGGGCGTAGGACACGCCCGTCCGTTGGGCGGCATCCGCGCCCACAAGGCAGCCTTCAATCCAGAAGGGCTCGTAGTCCTTCATGTCCTTGACCGGGTTGGCGTAGACGATC
>CACYDQ010000230.1 GCA_902773215.1 uncultured Spirochaetaceae bacterium
AGCGATGCCAAGCTGGAGCGGCCGGTCTTTACGGTCAGCGACGTGGCGGACGCAAAGGCTTCCTCTGACGATGCGGGAATCCTCCTCTGCAATCCTCCCTACGGCGAGCGGATGGGGGACGAAGCGGAGGCCTCCGCCCTCTACGGCAGGATGTCATCCCTCTTCGACAACTTCCCCGGCTGGGGTATCGGCATCATCACGAGCAAGAAGGGCTTCCAGAAGGATATAGGCCACTACGCGGACAAGCTCAAGTCAATCAAGGCCGGCAACCTGGACACAACCCTCTATATCTATTCCAAATAAGATGGCGGTCCTGATAGAGCACGAGAAGCGCAAGGAAGAAATCCTCGAGAAAGCCTTCGATCTCTTCGTGGAGGAAGGCTACGAGGACGTGACCTTCCAGAAGATTGCCGACCGCTGCGGCATCACGCGGACGACGCTCTACATCTACTTCAAGAACAAAAGGGAGATTTTCCGCTGGAGCATCAAGCAGCTCCTGTCCAGCATAGAGGTGCGCATCGTCACCATTGCCCGTGACGAGGGCATCGGCGCGGCGGAGAGCCTGGAGAAGACGCTCGACATCATCCTGGACGAATGCGAGAAAAACGCCCGTCTGTTCAAGGTGCTTTTGCCCTACCTGCTCCAGATGCAGAAGAGCGGGGGCGACGTGAAGAAGGTCGTGGAGCGCAGGATCGTCAAGCTCCAGCATTTCATCAACGTCATACTGATACGCGGGCGGGACAAGGGCGAGTTCTGCGGGGCGCTGTCCATAAAGGACATGTATGCCATGATTCTTTCGGTCGTGGAGAGCGCGGTCTTCCGCCTTGCGGTCATCGGGGAGACGGAGCTGGATTCTTCGCGCGGAACCATGAAATTCGTATTGAATAGGATAAGGAAGGCTGAATAATGAATACGGTTCGGACGGTTTTGCTTTCGGGAGCCTACTGCTTCCTGCCCCTCGTGGTGTTCGTTTCCTGCGCAGCCATATTGAGCAGGGAGTTCAAGCTGTGGAAGGTCCTGCTCGCATGTTTGCTCGGCATGCTGACCGTACTCCCCATCGCCCTGCTCCAGTCCGCCATAAACGGCATGAAGCTCCTGAACCTGAACGGGCTCCAGGGCCTGCTCATCAGCGCGATTATCCTGAACGGGCTCGTAGAGGAATGTATCAAGGCGCTCCTGCTTTTCATCCTTCCCTCCTCCGCAACGACCGAGACGAAGGCCAAGAGAACTTTCTTCATCTGCGCCCTGACGGCGGGCCTTGCCTTGGGCTGTCTGGAATCATTCATATACCTCATCGGGGGAACCCAGCGGATAGGGCTCCGCATGCTGACGGCAGTCGTCATCCACATGTTCTGCGCGGGACTGGGCGGACTGACCGTGTTCAGCATCAAAATCCGGGAGCCACGCATCCTGCCCCTCGTCATTGCAATCCTGTCCCACGGCATCTACAACTACTTCGCGGGGTTCGGAGAAGGCACATCCTATTTCTACATCTCCTTCGTCGCAATCCTCTTCGCCGCCCTGGAATGCCGCGTCAGGTATACGCGGCAATAGCGGAAACCCGCTGCCATACCGGTCAAGCTATGAGAACTCGACGAGCCGCCCGCACCGTCATCCTCTCCCTGTCCGCCCTGATTCTGGCGGCGGGATTGTTCTGCCTGGGCGTGAACCTCTCCATGGTCGCCTACGCCCGCCCCTACGTCTACAAGGACGTGGATTCCCTTCCATATAAGTACACGGTTATCCTGCCGGGAGCGAGGGTCTACCAGAACACCGTCTCCCACGTCGTCGCCGACCGCATCGAAGGCAGCCTCCGCTGCATAAACGCAGGCAAGGCGGAGCACATCCTGGTCTCCGGCGACCACGGGCGCAAGGATTATGACGAGGTGAACCAGATACTCGCCTACATGAAGCGTGTCTACGGGACGGACGAGGGGATCGTCTTCCTGGACCACGCGGGCTTTTCCACTTACGAGACCGCCTACCGGGCACGGGATGTATTCTGCGTCACGGATGCGATTATCGTCACCCAGAAGTTCCACACCTACCGGGCAGTCTACATTGCCCGCAAGCTGGGTCTGGATGCCGTCGCGCTTGAGGCCCCGGAGCTTTTCCCCTACGCGGACAGGACACGGGCCAGCTGGGCCGTCCGAGAGACGCTCGCCCGGGTCAAGGCCTTTTTCGATGTCGCACGGGGCGCCAGGCCCACATACCTCGGCGAGCAGATTCCCATCACCGGCGACCCCGCAACGACCCGCGACTGAAGGGACAGGCGGAAATGATTCCGAGAGCTTACAGAACCTTCATAAGCTCATTGTAATTGTATTCCTTTATTTTTTTTGATATGTTCATCAGGTCAAGAAGCCAGAGGATACCGAAAAGACCGCCCGTGAACAGCTTGAGGAGCCCCATCCCTATTTCGCCCATCATAAAGCGGTCCACCCCGAGCTCACCGAGGAATAAGCTTATCACAAGCATCATCGTGACATCCTTGAGCTCCACGGCGGAAATTTCCGCATAGCGGGAATCATCAAGCTGCGCCATTTTTTCCCGGAGGGACGGAATCTTACCCATGGGCAAATTTTTCCCGTTCGCTACAAAGAATGAATCAATCTTGCTGGCATCCATAAAAAACTCCTGTTCACAGTATTCAAGGTGTATTCACAGAATAGAGAATGAATGAAGGACATCTGAGCAGCCGCGTCATGTCCCCCAGTCCTGCATCCTCCGTGATATAGCCCATTATAAATCTGTCCTTCGAGTTTGTAACCTACCCGGGTGAATAGTTTTTGCAATTTTTTTAATCTTGTTTCAAGCTCCCGCCACACTGACACACAAAGCCCTGCCTAAATTACTAAATCTCCTTGTTAAATTAGCTAAAATATGTTAAAATATACCTTATGGACAAGGACACTGAAGCGAGGCATAAGGTACGGCTGGCGGACATAGCGGAAAAGCTCGGGGTCAGCATTGTCACCGTCTCCAAAGCGATTGCCGACAAGGACGGGGTTGGCGAGGAGCTTCGGGCCAGAATAAAGGAGCTCGCATACCAGATGGGCTACATCCAGAAGTCCCGGCAGTCCCAGATGACCCGGAGCGACGAGTCAACGGGCAACATCGGGGTAGTCATCCCCTCCCATTTTTTTGACCGCAGCAGCTCATTCTACTGGGCCATGTACAACGCCCTCTCGAAGGAACTGATTTCCCGGGGCTATTATGCGATAATGGAGCAGCTGAACAGCAGGGACGAGTTTGACCTGGTGCTCCCCCAGGTGGTGCAGAACCACAAGGTGGACGGCATAATCCTCCTGGGGCAGACCAGCGAGGACTACGCGCGCTTCTTTTCAAGGCGCTACAAGGACAACGTTTTCCTGGACTTCTACATCGATGACAGCGGCATCGATTCCGTGACGACCGACAACTTCTACGGCGAGTACCAGCTGACCCGGCACCTGATAAGCCAGGGGCACAGGAAGATTCTTTACGTGGGCAACTTCAATGCGACGACGAGCATTACCGACCGCTTCATGGGCTTCATGAAGGCAATGCTGGAGAACGGGCTGCCGGCAAGCGTTGACGACATCATAAACGACCGGAACCAGAAAGGCCTGTACGAGCCGCTCAAGCTGCCCGCCTCCCTGCCGACGGCCTTTGTATGCAACTGTGACGAGACAGCCCGCCGCCTGATTGCCCTGCTCAAGGAACAGGGGGTCTCCGTCCCCCGTGACATCTCGGTGGTCGGATTCGACAACTTCCTGTCCGACGGGCAGGAGCTGCCCCCGGCGCTGACAACCGTGGAAGTGGACTCCGCCGCGATGGCGAGGACGGCAGTGGACATTCTGGTAAAAAAGATAGCGGGAGAGCCCTACACGCACGGGCACACGGTGATAAGCGGCAAGCTCCTGCTCAGGGATTCCGTACGGAAAATTAATTAGGAGGCATACCGATGGACGACAAGATTTTTGCGGAACTGCGGGACGAGCTGACAAAAGACATCCTCCCCTACTGGGAGAAGCAGGCATGCGATACGGAAAACGGGGGATTCTTCGGGGCGATAGGCAACGACAACAAGGGCGACGGGAGCGAATGGCGGGGAATCGTCATGGTCAGCCGCTTCCTCTGGTCATACAGCGCGGCGGCCCGGTTCCTCGGCGACACGTCATACATGAAGATGGCGGATTACGCCTACGGCTACATGATGCGGAACTTCCTCGACATCCACTACGGGGGTATGTTCTGGTCCGTCAAAACTGACGGCAGCCCCCTCGTCAGCCGCAAGCAGATTTACGGGAACGCCTTTGCCCTCTATGCCCTGTCCGAGTATGCGGCCGCGACAAAGGAGATACTAGGAAAAGATGATTCCGCCCGTTACATCATGGGCGAGGCACTGAGGATTTTCGACTTCCTTGAGAGTAAGGCGCGTGACAAGGAGCATGGCGGCTACTGGGAGGCACTGGGCGAGGACTGGAGCCCCACAAAGGAGACCAAGCTCAGCGACAAGGACATTGACTGCGACAAGTCCATGAACACGAACCTGCACGTGATGGAGGCCTACACGAACCTGGTCCGGACACTGCCGCTCGTCTTCCCCGAAAAGAAAGCGTACATCGGGATTTTCCGGAACGCGCTGGAAGCCCTGGTCCGGGTTCACGTTGACAAAATCCTGAACAAGGACGACTGGCACCTGGACCTCTACTTCAACAAAGACTGGTCCCGGGCAGGGGAAGACGAAATCTCATACGGGCATGACATCGAGGCAAGCTGGCTCATGTGGGAGGCAGCCGAAGTTCTGGGCGACGGCGCGCTCAAGGACTACGTGCGGCCCGTCGCCATCGCCGTCGCGGACACCGCCCTGCGGGAAGGGTTCGATGCGGCGAGCGGCGGCTTCGAGGACAAGCTGGAGCCGGACGGAACGCGGCGCACAATCCGTGTCTGGTGGAACCAGTCCGAAGCCCTGAACGGCTTCTACAACGCATGGGAGATGACCGGCGAGGAGAAATACGCCGCTGCCGTGGAAAAGGTCTGGGCCTGGGTCAAGGCCTTCCAGCTGGACAAAGAGAACGGCGAGTGGTTCCAGGAAGTGACCAAGGACGGCGTGCCCTGCCTGAACCAGGTGAAGGGCGGCAACTGGAAGACCTCATACCACAACGCCCGCTGCTGCATGGAGCTGCTGCGCCGGAGCGGGAAGTAGGGGAAGGAGCAGGCCGCCTTTTGTGGCCAGCTTACACCCGCAGGCCCCCGAGCGTGAAAAGCCAGATGACGGCCCCGCTCTTTATGAGGATGTACAGGCCGAGCGCGACAAAGAGGGCGGGTATGATGACGCCCTTGGATTCTTCTATATAACTGCGGATGGACTCGGCGTTTATCACCGAGATTGCGATGGCGCACCAGACGGCCTGCATGACGGCGAACACCACGCAGGAAAGGACGAACTCGTTCCCGCTCAAGCTGGGGAAAAACGATGCATAGACCGCAATATTGTCGCCCCCGTTGGCAAGAGTTATGATCAGTGACTCCAGCAGGACGGCGAAGACAGAAAGGGAGCGGAGCAGGGCGGAAGGCAGATTCCCCTCCCCTCCCCTTTCCTTCTCACCCGCAAGCTCCCTGACGGCGAAGCGGATTCCTATGACGATTGGAATGAGCCCCAGAAGCCCCAGAAGCTGCTCGCAGGGCTGCATGGCCAGCAGGGTGGCGGCAAGCTTGCCCGCAGCGACAAGGAGGAGGAGCCCCAGGTATTTGCCCAGGACAATCGCGGACTTCTCCAGGCGGCCGGTTTCCTTGCTGAACAGGACGAACATGACCAGAAGGTCGTCCATCTCCGTCGTGACAAAGGCGATTGCCGACGCGGCAGTTACCAGTCCCATGCTTTTGCTATTTTTCTACCGGCCTGTAGAAGAACTTGGGCCTGCCCCGCCCGCTCGTTTCCTTGCGCATCTCGAAGTCATCATCCAAATCCTCGATGAGCTCCGTCAGCTTCCTGGCCCCGTAGTCCACCGGGTCGAAGCCCGGATCCTGCCGCTTGAAGAAGGAACCTGCCGCGCTCACGTCCGCCCAGCCCGAATCGTCCGCATACTTGTCGTAGGCGGTGTTGAGAAGCTTGTAAATCTTGCGGAACTGCTTGTCGCTCATCGTCTCCACCGTGCTGCGCATGAACAGGCCCTTCCGCCGGTGCTTGGCCGGCTTCTTCTTGAGCTTCTCCTCGGCGAGCTTGGCGGCCTCCTCGACGGCGGCATCCTCCTCCTCGTTGGACAGGTTCTCTATGTAAATGAAGTCATCGCAGGCGGACACGAATGACTGGGGAGTCTTCTTCTGCCCCACGCCGAAGACGTAGATCTGGCTCTCCCTCAGGCGGGTCGCAAGCTTGGTGAAGTCGGAGTCGCTTGAGACGAGCGCGATGGAATCATACTTTTCCGTGTAGAGCAGGTCCATCGCGTCGATTATCATCGCGGAGTCGCTCGAATTCTTTCCCTGCGTGTAGGCGAACTGCTGCACGGGGATAATCGCATTGTCGTTCAGCTCGTACTTCCAGTTCTTGAGCGTGTCCAGGGAGAAGTCCCCGTAGGCCCGCTTGGTGATGATGTGCCCGTGCACCGCTATTTCCTGCAGTATCGCGCGGAGCTTCTTGGGCGGGGTGTTGTCCGCGTCAATCAGCACGCCTATGTTTTTCTGTTCGTTGTCGTCTAGCATATACAATCCTTGCCGTGGGAAAGCCGTCATCCGGTTCAGTTACCGGAGCTGCCCACAATCTTGTTGAAAATCCGGTCCAAATCGGACTGGGAGAAATAGTCTATGACCAGCTGCCCCTTGTCCCAGCCGCCCCTGAGCTGCACCTTGGTGCCGAGGGACTCTATGAACTTCTGTTCCAGGTCGGCATAGTTGGGGTCACGGGGCTTTTCCGCCTTCGCAGCCTTGACGGGGGCGGCCCCGGAAAGCTGCCTGTTCAGCTCGGAGGCCTCCTTCTCCGCCTGGCGTACGGAAAGCCCCTGCGAGCTTATCCGCTTGAAGAGGGACTGGCGGGCGGCAGGGTCGCTGACGGAAAGCAGGGCGCGGGCATGGCCGGAAGAAAGCTCGCCCGACGCAAGGGCCTTCCGCATCTCCTCGGGCAGCTTGAGCAGGCGCACCGTGTTTGCGACGGCAGAGCGGCTCTTGCCCACCTTCTCGGCCACGTCCTCCTGAGTGATTCCTTCCATCTGCATCAGCTGCATGTAGGCCTCGGCCTCTTCGACCGGGTTCAAGTCCGTGCGCTGGATGTTCTCGATGAGGGCGACCTCAAGCTTGCGGGTGTCCGAGTACGTGCGGAGCTGGACGGGAACCTTCTCAAGCCCCGCGGCCCGCGCCGCCCGGGTCCTCCGTTCGCCCGCTATTATATAGAAGCTTCCGTCTCCCGCATCCTCGATGATAATCGGGGAAAGCACGCCCTCCCGCCTGACGGACTCGGTCAGCTCGGAAAGCTTTTCCTCGTCAAAGAACTGGCGGGGCTGGTGAGGGTTCGGTTTGAGCAGGGAGGGATTGACCCAGAGCGTCCCCTCGTCGTCCATCGTAATGCCGGCAGGAAACTGCCTCTGGGGCATGGCCGCCCCGCCCTGGGATGAGTCAAACTCAAAGCCTGTCGAACTGCCGTCCAGCAGGGCATCAAAGCCCTTGCCCAGCCCCGGATGCCTAGCCACGGGCCATCACCTCGCCGGCGAGCTTCTCATAGCTCTTCGCCCCGGTGCAGCGGGGGTCGTACTGGCAGATGGGCTTGCCAAAGGACGGGGCCTCGGACAGGCGGACGTTGCGGGGAATAATCGTGCTGAAGACGAAGTTCTTGAAGTATGCCTTGACCTGGGTCACCACGTCCTGGGCCAGCCTGGTGCGGCTGTCGTACATCGTGAAGAACACGCCGCCTATGGTCAGGCGGGGGTTGATGCTGCCCTGCACCCGCTGGACGGTCTTCATCAGCTCCTTGATTCCCTCCATCGCGAAGTACTCGCACTGCATGGGGACAAGGACGCTGTCGGCGGCGGCGAGCCCGTTGAAGGTCAGTATGCCCAGGGACGGGGGGCAGTCAATCAGTATGTAATCGTAGGATTCCTTGAGGGGGGCGAGGGCTTCCCTGAGGAAGAAGTTCCTGTTCTCGTACACCTCTTTGTCCTGGGGATTGCTCAGCTCTATGGTCGCACCGGACAGGTCGGAGTCCGAGCTTATCACGTCAAGGTTGGGAATGGAGGAGTGCCTGATCGTGTCGGCGGCGGCCGAGTTGCCGTAGATGAACTCGTAGATGGTCGGCTTGTCCCTGCCCACGCCGACACCGCTGGACATATTGCCCTGGCTGTCGAAGTCCACCAGCAGGACCTTCTTGCCCGCGAGCGCGATATAGGCCCCGATGTTGATGCAGGAAGTGGTCTTTCCGACCCCGCCCTTCTGGTTTGCGAACACAATGACCTTTCCCATAGAATCATAGTATATCACTTTTGATTCAAAGAGTATAGGGGCGGTTCCTCAAGCTCGCCCTCGTCAAAGACGCCCATTCTGGTGACACCAGATAGCTCATCTTGGTGACACCAGATAGTCCATCTTGGTGACACCAGATAGTCCATCTTGGCGGCACCAGATAGTCCATCTTGGTGACACCAGATAGCTCATCTTGGTGGTGCCAGATAGTCCATCTTGGCGGCACCAGACAGTCCGTTTGCCACGCCCGTCCTTTCCATTTCGCCGGGAAGCTGTTATAATGACCTTATGACACAGGCGGAACAGGCAAAGGCGGCGGAGACATTCACGGGGAACTGGGCCGGGCACGGCTATGAGAAGGGCGAGACGCACAAATTCTGGATTAACCTTCTTGAGAGTGTGTTCGGGGTCAGGGACATTGCGAACTTCATCTTCTTTGAGGAGCAGGTGAAGGAGCGTATGCCGGGCAAGACAATCACAAATTTCATTGATGCTTACATCCCATCCACCCGCGTGATGATTGAGCAGAAGTCCAGCAGCAAGGACTTGCGGGAGACCATACGGCAGTCCGACGGCTCTTTCCTCACCCCTGTCCAACAGGCGAAAAAGTATGTCTCCGACCTTCCGCTTTCCCAACACCCGAAGTGGATTATCACCTGCAACTTCGACGAGTTCCTCATCTACAATATGGAAAAGCCGGATGAGGAGCCGCAGCAACTGTTCCTGAAAGACCTCCCCAAAGAATACTACCGCCTTCAGTTCCTCGTTGACCAGAAGAACGAGAACATTCGCCGGGAGGAGGAGATTTCCATCAAGGCGGGCAGGCTCGTGGAAAAGCTCTACGATGCCCTGTACAAGGAGTTCATCCCGCCTGCCGGTGCGATACCGACCGGAGGAAATACCCGCGGTCTCTCAGAAAGCCAGTTGAGCTCTCTCAATATCCTTTGTGTCCGCATCGTCTTCTGCCTGTACGCCGAGGACGCGGGGCTGTTCGCAAGCCGGACCGCATTCGAAGACTACATCAAGTCATTCAACCTGCCCAACGTCCGCAAAGGCTTGATTGAGCTGTTCAAGGCGCTGGATACACCGACCGAAAGCCGAGACCAGTATGACGAGAGCCTAAAGCCCTTCCCCTACGTGAACGGCGGCCTGTTCAAGGATGAGAACATAGAGATACCGACGTTTACGCAGGAAATCGTCGATGTCATCGTGAATGACTGCGCACCCTTCAACTGGTCCGAGATAAGCCCGACGATTTTCGGCGCGGTCTTCGAGTCCACGCTGAACCCGGAGACCCGAAGAAAAGGCGGAATGCACTACACGAGCATCCAAAACATCCACAAGGTAATCGACCCGCTCTTTATGGACGATTTGGACGCGGAATTTGACGCGATTTGCCAGGTCAAATCTGCCAAGCAGAAGACGGAGAAGCTGCTTGTCTTCCAAAAGAAGCTGGGCGGATTGAAATTCCTTGACCCCGCCTGTGGCTCAGGCAACTTTCTGACCGAGACATACCTCTGCCTCCGCCGTCTGGAGAACAAAATCGTCTCAATCCTGAACAAGGGCGAGCGGGTTTTTGGCTTTGACGATTACATCAAGGTACACATCAGCCAGTTCTATGGAATCGAGATAAACGATTTTGCCGTCACCGTCGC
>CACYDQ010000231.1 GCA_902773215.1 uncultured Spirochaetaceae bacterium
CACACGGGGCAGTGGACTTCTACCGCTACTATGCGGGTGAAAGCCGTGTGATGGACATCATCTCCCAGCTGGAGAACGTCAGCCTGTTCTCCTCGGCTCTTTTTGTCGTCGTCAAGAACGCCGAGCTCATCAAGGGCAAGGATGACATATCCCTCATCGCATCCTACATCAAGAGCTCAACGGACAGCCCCAACACCCTCGTCCTTGAGTCCGACGAAAATTCCGTAGAAAAATCCCTGGAAGCCCTCTTCCCGCCCTCCCGCAAGAAAATCTTCTGGGAGATGTTCGACAACCAGAAGCCCCAGTGGGTCATCCGCTATTTCCAGAAGAACGGCCTCCAGATAGAGATGGATGCGGTCGAACAAATCCTGGACATGGTGGAGAACAACACCGAGGCCCTGAAAGCGGAGTGCTCGCGCTTCTTCTACTGCTTCGAGAAAGGCCACCGGGTCAGCACGGAGGACGTGGACAAAATTCTTTCCCACAACAGGGAGGAGAACGCCTTCACCCTCTTCGCCGCGATGGCGGACCCGACGGCCTCGCCCAAAGAACGGCTTGAGACCTCGATGGGCATCCTGCAGAAAATCCGCCTGTCCAAGGACTCATCGGGAACGGCCCTCCTTGCGGGGCTGACCTACTGCTTCCGCCAGCTGAGGAGCTGGCAGGCCCTGCACGCCGGGCAGGAAGCCCCGGGCGAGAGCCAGCTGCGGGCGGCGGGCTTCTCCGGCAAGAAAAAGCAGGCCCAGTATGCGGGAGCGGCACGGATCTGGGGAGCGGGCGCGGCGGCCTCAATCCTGTCGCTCATCGCCTCGACGGACATGGACATCCGGTCAGGCGGCACGATGCTGGAGGACACGAGCCTCGTCCTTCTGCTCCACGGCATCATCATCAAAAACGGCCTGTACCCCGCAAAATACGAATAGGCCGGCTTCCGGCCGCCATAACAGAATTTTCCCCCGCGCAAGCTTGCCATTGCCATCTCTTTTCAATATATTTTTGATAAAAATCTACATTCTACAGAATTAACTTGCGGGGGGCCGTAACGGAGCGGAATGCGTCAATGAGGCCCTCAGGAGAACATCGTATGATTGAAGTCGAGCATGTCTCCATGAGCTTCGGGACTTTCCGGGCCGTGGACGACATCAGTTTTTCCATACGGACTGGCGAGATAGTCGGCCTGCTCGGACCAAACGGGGCCGGTAAAACGACCACGATGCGGATGATAACCGGTTACCTGGAGCCGACGAACGGCAGCATCAGGATAGACGGAATGCCCGTCGGGACAGAGACAAAGCGCAAGATAGGCTACATGCCCGAGTCCGCCCCCCTCTACAGCGACATGATTGTCGCCGACTACCTGGACTACGTGGCGGCGATGGACGGCGTGGACGCAAAGGAGCGCGTGCCGCAGCTGGCCAAAACCTGCGGTCTTTCCGAGGTGATGCACAAGAACATCAGCGACCTGTCACGGGGCAACCGGCAGCGGGTCGGTCTTGCCCACGCCCTGATGGGAGACCCGGAAATCCTCATACTGGACGAACCGACGAGCGGGCTGGATCCCAACCAGGTGCAGGAAGTCCGCGAGCTCATCAAGAAAATCGGCGAGACCCGCACGGTCATCATCTCCACCCACATCCTGAGCGAGGTGGAGAGCATCTGCGGCAGGGTCATCATCATATCGGGCGGCAAGAAAATCGCGGACAGCCCCACCGAGGAGCTCCGCGCCCGGCATACCAGCCGTGATGAGGTCCGCCTCCTCGTCGGCAAGGCGGATGCGGCAGCCCTCAAGGCCGCGCTGGAAGGCCTTCCCGGCGTTTCCGGCTGTTCCGCCACGGCGGAAGGGGACAAGGCCGCGGCCACGCTGTCGCTGACCAAAGAGAATGACGCGCGCCCGGAGATTGCCCGGCTCATACTGGAGAAGGGCTGGGACCTCTACGAGATGGAGACGCGCAAGAACAGCCTTGAGGACGTGTTCAGGACGCTCACGGCAGGAGGGAACGAGAAATGA
>CACYDQ010000232.1 GCA_902773215.1 uncultured Spirochaetaceae bacterium
GGGAAGGACTACCAGCCCACCGGGACGGGCCCCTTCATCCAGATACAGCTCGCCCGCCTGATGGCCTACATGAACCCGGACGTGGACTCCTTCTACAAGGGGGCCTTCTCGCTCCACAAGCCGATGGCGAAGATCGTCCCGTCGATGTTCCCGACGGAGGAGGAGAAAGAGGCTCAGGCGAACAAGAAGCCGGGCCTCATGGACAGGATAATGGGCAAGGTGGACGAGGGCAGCGACGGCGCGGTGACAAAGATTTTCGACGTCGCCAACAACCTGCACCAGAGCGAGTCCTACCTGTCCTTCCTCATGGAGCTCGACGAGAAGGAATGCTTCAACGACGCGCCCGCCGTGCAGCTGGTCATAAAGGGCCTGCCCGAGGCGGCCGTCCTGGATGCCCTGGGGAACGAGATAACCAAGGTAAAGGAGGGGCAGACCAAGCTGTTCGAGCTGCACCGGTCCATGTCCGCCTGCATGCTGGGCATGCAGACCGTCGCCCTGGGATTCCCTGCCGACGAGGACTTCGAGGTCGTCCTGACGGACACGTCGGTTTTCCCCTCCCCGGTCAGCATAACGACGGAACGCTACACGGCCGACGGGGTCATGATAAGCAAGGAGGAGGAGACCGTCTGGCCCTGCCGCGCGAGCGTCTACCAGATAAGCGCGGGAAAAGCCCTGACAGGCAGCTGGGGAATGGACGCGAAGGCCGTGACGGGCAAGGCGCAGAAAGTCGCGATGAAACGGACGGGCATCTGGAGCGGCCTCAAGAAGCGCCTGTCGTTCGAGGCGGACATCGACAGCGACCTGAACCTGGGACTGGGGGTTTCCTTCGGGACCAGCCTGATATACGGGCTCGCCCTCTACCGCATCCCCATCCAGAACAACATCCTCGGCACCTGGGAAATAGACGCGGGAGCCGGGCACAAGACGAAGCTGTGGAACTCGACCTACCTGAACTGCGAGCTTTTGCTGAGGGGCGTGTTCGTCCCGGACAGCGACCTCCGCGACGAGTTCGAAGACGAGACGGGCAAGAGCGGCGTGTTCGCGCTGGTACCGGCCACCCGCCTGTCGCTCGCCTGGCAGCCCCTCCGCAAGGCGCAGCTCTTCGCGTCCGCAATGGGAAGCCTTCTCATACGGGATTTCAACGACTCGGCGTTCGAGTCCCACCGCGTCACGATAAAACCGGCGGACATGGGGGAAAAGCTCGGCCTGGTCATGTCCTTCGGCGCGGGGATACGATTCTAGAGCGCGTCCGCAAGCTCCATGGCCCGTTGCACGGTGAGGTCGGAGTTGAAGTGCTCCCATTCCCCCCAGCGCCCCAGGCCCAGCACGCCCCTTCCCCCCGCGAACGAAAGCAGGTCCTTCATAATCCCAGGCTTATCCCGCGTGTTGAGCGGGTAGGCATACTCGTTCCGCCAGCTGGGACCGCCGCCAGACGCATCCGGCCTGAAGCGTATGCTGTTCGTCTCCGTCCAGCAGCCCCTCGACCCCGCGCAGAAGTTCTTGCGCACGAGGATCCGGTGGTAGTCCAGCGCGGGATCGGGATAGTAGACCCAGTGGGCGGGGGTGTCCGGCGCGTCCTTCAGGTAAGTGACGGTGACCGAGGTATGCTTGAGGCCGGGAAGGAGTTCCGCAAGGGAGGCAGGAAGCCCGCTGACCTTTACCGCCGTCCAGGGAATCGTCGTGACGACCGTGCGGGCCTCAAGGACCGTCCCGTCGGAAAGCGTCACGGCCGGCCCCGAAAGGTCAAGCCCGGTGACGGCATTCCCCAGGACGAGCTTGTCCCCGAGCCGGTCCGCCATGCGCCGCCAGAGCTCGCCGTACCCGTATTTCTTGGGGTAGTAGAAGCGGGCGTGGCCGGGCTGGGTCCCGTACGCCCTCCTGTTCAGGCAGCTGAGGAGGGTCTCGTCAAAGGAGACCGACGGCAGCTTTTCCAGCCAGTAGGTCCCGAGCCGGTCCAGGTCGTCCCCGAACATCTTCCGGTTGTAAGGAATCATGTAATCCCGGGCTATCTTGTCCCCGAGCTTCCAGACAATCCATTCAGTGAAGGCCTCCGGCATGGGCGTGCCCAGGTTGCAGCCCGCGACGGCGATGCTCTTGAGGTATTCCACCTGCTTTTCCTGCGGCATCTGCCAGATGTTGGCCTCGAAGGGGTGGCTTATCTCGGCGAAGGGGAGGGATATGCGGGAGTCCCGCGTAAAGCTGTCCCACTCGGCCTCCGGCATGAAGCGGAAGAGGAATTCGTTGACCGCAGGACGGCGCACGTCAAGGAAATGCCCGCCGCCGGTGTCGAGCGGGGACCCGTCCACGTCCGCCGAACGGCAGAGCCCCCCGGCCTCCGCCTCCTTCTCCACGACGAGGAAGGAGCTTTCCCCCTTGTCCAGGAGCCTGTTGGCCAGCGCAAGGCCCGCGGGCCCCGCCCCAAGAATAAGATACTTAACCATAGACGTTACCTGCTTACTTCCGCCCAATCTCCCAGAGGAGATAGCGGAGGAGCTTCTTTCCGGTCGCGAAGGCCTTGAAGTGGGTCTCGCCCGCAAGGCGCGGCGACTCCCTCGTCGGGAATTCCACCCGGGGGACCTTGAATTTATAGGAACGACAGACCATCTCTATATCTATGGAAGGGCTCATGTCCGAGATGCCCAGCCGCCTGAACGCGGAGACCGTCATGCCGCGGAAGCCGTGCAGGGAGTCCCAGACGGTGCTGCCCTCCCTCTTGAAGAGAATCTTCGCGGCGAGGGCGAGGGCGAGCACGAACCACTTGCGCGGCTTGAGCAGTTTGCCGTCCTCCTCGTTGACGGACTCCCGCATCATCCGGCTTGCGACGACGAACTCGTAGCCCTGCTCAAAAAGGGGGCGGAACTTATACGTGTCCTCGACCGGGACCGTGCCCTTGGGGTGGAAGAAGACGAACGCGTCACTGTGGCAGTTGTCACAGCCGTCCTTGCATGCCTGGTTCAGCCCCCGGGCGGTCTGCGGGCAGACCCTGATACCCTGGGACTCAAGGTATTCCACCGTGCCGTCGGTCGAGCCGCCGTCTATGCAGTAAATCTCATCAAAGCGGGACCGGTCAATGAGCGGGATGTCGTGCTTGCATCCGTCAAGCTCGTTCCAGGTCAGGAGGCAGAGCGAAACGGTCATTTTCGGAACCTGCGGATTGCGTAGGCTATAAGGCCGGGGATGCTGCCCGTCACGGTCAGGGCAAGCAGGAAGAAGGCCGGATAGAAGTAACGGAACTCCATGCTCTGGGTGTTCAGCAGGAAGGCCCCGTAATAGAAGACCGAGACCAGTATCAGCTGGCAGTCAAGGCTGTCCCTGACCCGCTCCCCCGTCATCCTGAGCTTGAAAAAGACGCACAGGACGGAGACGAGCAGGACGAGCCAGGGCCTGAGCGGGAAGAAGGTCCTGTTGACGGCGACGCGGTACGCCGACATAAAGCGGTGCCTCGCCCGCGAGTCGGACATACCGTATTCCTTGCCCCGCTCCCAGCGGTCGTAGTCCCATTCCTGAAGGCTCAGGGCGGGACAGATGCCCAGGACGTAGCCCGCGAACCTGAGCTTGGTGCGGATACTCGGCAGGGGGGCACGGACAAAGAGGGCCAGGTACTTGCCGAATATTTTTCCCAGGCCGACCCCGGAGATGGCCTCACGCGAGAAATCAGGAAGCTCCCACGAGAAGGATGCGACCCTGCGGATTGCCCCGGGCTTGTCCCCGTCGTCGGAGCCCTCCGTCCACCCGCAGAGCCTCCCGGTCGCCCCCTCCCCGAAGAGATCGTCCAGGTAGTCCTTGTTCCGCTCGTAATCCGTCCCGGACATGGAGGCGATGTTCTCCCCCATCTCCCAGACGAAGCCCAGCGAGACCGACGACATCGTGTCAATCCTGAGCAGGCGGGGGAAGAGGGAGTTGAGGAAGAGGCCGAGGAAGAGGCAGGCGGCGCAGAGAATCTTGTGCGGCCTGCCCCCCTGCCTGAGGAAGACGATCAGCAGGAGAACGGGCATGACCGTGAAGGTGTTTGCCCGGAAGCCGAACGCGACGAAGGAAGCGAGGGTAATAAGGAAGAAATACAGCAGCTTGTCGGGCCGGCTCATTCCTTCCTGCCCGGCATTGAGCAGGACGAGCAGGCCCGAAAGCCCTATGACCACGCCGATCCCCGTCTCATGGTAGACGCTGACGCAGAAGAAAAGCGGGTTCAGGATGTAGAGCGCATACGCGGCGTGCCTGTGACTTGCCGCCAGCCTCCTGATGAGCAGGAGGGAAGTAAAGAAGAAGAAGAAGGCCTGGACGAACGTAAAGGTCGCGACGTTGCCCGTCAGTGCCTGGAAGAGGGCGATGAAATAGCAGGGGGTGACCGTGTTCCACGAGCTTATGGCCTCCGGGCTGCCCGCGAGCACCCCGCGCAGTATCCCCGGCAGCTGCCCGGCAAGCTCTATCCGGCCGTAGGAGTCGCTGTAAAGGTTCCCCGGGTAGGAGACGCAGAGGCAGATGACGGCCATGAGGAGGGAGGCTATGAGCAAGTTCCTGCTGTGAAGGAATTTTTCACGGAAGACGGGACACATCGGAAACTACTATAACAGGCGGGGGGGCGAAAGTCAACGACCTCCCCCTCCCCTGCCCTAGTACACCTTGATGGAGCCGCTCATCGTGGAGACCTTGATGGGGATGCCGCCGTCCCCGTTTTTGGACGAGCCTTTCTTGCTGCCGCTTATGCCGGTAATCTCGTCGTTGAAGCTGCCGGACATGCTGGAGAAGTCCAGCGTGTAGCCCGTGCCGTGGGGCAGGCCGAGCGTGACCGACCCGGAGACGGACTCGAACTTGCACCTTCCGCCGGGCGAGTCCTTGAAGTCCACCCTGACGCTGCCGGAGACAGTCTCGGACGAGACCTTCCTGAAGCTGCCGTCCGCGCTCACGCTGCCGGAGACGGTCTCCAAATCCAGGCTGCCTATCGCGCAGCCCGTAATCGCCACCGCGCCGCTGACCGACTCCAGGTCCAGGGAATCCGCCGTTATGCCGTCCAACATGACGGGGCCGCTCACGCCCTCCAGCTCCAGATCCCCCTGCCACGAGGAGGGAAGGCTCACGCGCACCGAGCCGGAAGCGCCCTTGCTCTTGCGCTTCTGCTCCACGGAGACGCTGCCCCCGCCGGAACGAATCTTGCAGAAGCTTTCCGCCCCGTCAAGGAAGTCCACGTGGACCTTGCCGTCGGACGAAACCTCGACGAACAGAGGCAGGGACCGGAGCTCCGCCTTGACCTGATGTATATCCGTACCCGCAAACTCGTTCCGCAGCGTCGTGCTGCCGTTGCCTTCGGCAAGCCCGTCACCGCCCCTGTCAAGCCTGTCCCAAAGAGACTGGAACCCGCCGTTGCCTGAAAAGCCTTTGGAAAGCCCCTGTATGAGCAGCAGGGTCAGGGCGAGCGCGACCACGAGCCAGACGATGGCAAAAACTTTGTTCCTTTTCATATATCCTTGTTCCTCCGTAACACTCTTGCGCCGTATCAGTAAAATATCAGGGAAAGCAGGCCCTTCCCGAACAAGGGGATAAAGGGGATGACGTCCCCGGTCAGCCCGCAGGTAAGCAGCAGGGACAGGGTGAACGCCACCATAAGCCAGACTATGCCCAATATTCCGTTCCTCGTCATTTTTGTCATACCTCCGAATCAGTGCAAGGGCAGCGTGCCGGATCCCGGTTATTCCTCCGGGCCGTCCTTGCCGCCGCACAGCAACATGATCGCCTGCCAGCCCGCGCTCGCAATCAGCCAGATAAGCCAGGTGATGTACCAGGCCATCGTCCAGAAGCTGATTCCCAGGTAAATCACGGTCACGACCATCCAGTAGAGCTTGGAC
>CACYDQ010000233.1 GCA_902773215.1 uncultured Spirochaetaceae bacterium
ACATCTCTACCACCCACATGAGCCACATAGAGACGGGCGTGACCAAGCTGAGCCTGCAAGTCCTCGTCGATATATCCGTAGCCTTGGACACTTCCACCGACAGCCTCCTTTTTGCCCCCAAGTCCCTGTCCCGCGAGGAGCTTGCGGCTACCGTGATGCAGGCCGACGACCGGCAGCTGGACTTCCTGGGCCGGATGGTCTCATGCATGAAAGCCTGTTTGTAGCGTATCCGCGAAAGAAAAGAGGAATTTGGGGGTGGCGTAGCCATGTGCCCGAACAGAGAATTTCACATAGTGCGAAACGCCCCGTTGAACATCATGTAAAACGCCCGTAATACATCATGTAAAATAATCCGTACCGAATAACGCAGGGCAGTAAGATTTGCAAGCTCGGATGAAGAAGCAGGTTTATGCGCGCGCTGTCAAATCACGGTGCCGAGCCTGACCAGCGGCAGCTCGGGCGGGTTGCCGAATCGGGGAAAGGCGGGCTTCTGATAGGACAGGCCCCGGCTGACGATGAAGTTCGTCCCGCCCAGCGTGTACAGGCCGCCCGCGTACTTGGGGAAGAATCCCTGACCGACTGCGTACAGGCCGTTCACGTGGCCGGGGATTATCCACTGGCCGCCGTGGGCATGGCCCGAGAAGATGAGGTCAAACCCGTATCGCGCATAATCTTCTATATACTCAGGCCTGTGTGCCAGCAGGACGGCTGGGCAGCCGGAGGTCTCTTTCAGTTCCGTCGTTTTCCGGGCGAGGACGGCAATTCTGGCCCGGTATGTGGCCTTGTCATCCTCGTCTTTGTTTATGCGCTGCTCTTTCGTCAGGTCCAGCAGGGGATCGGCCAGGCCCGCGATGACGAGGGGGCGGCCCGCGACGCTGACCTCTACAGCCTCGTCGGTCAGGACCGTTGCCCCGTAGGACGCGATGGCGGACAGGAAGGGCTGCTCGTCCGCGTAGAACTCGTGGTTTCCCAGCACGTAGTAAATCGGGCAGAGCCCCGCGATTCCTGTCATGAAGTCCCGGACGTTGGCGAAGGTCTTGCTTGCTCCCATGTCAATATCAAAGATGTCCCCGGTCATCACGATGAGGTCTGGCCTGGCTTCCCGTATGGTTCGCGCGAGCAGGCCGTCCTTGTCACCGTAATCGTTGCTGTGCATGTCAGAGACATGGGCTATCCGTATCTCTCCTGTCCCCGGTTTGCCCAGCTCATATTCGGGAACGCTGATCTTTTTGCATGAGAAGATGGATACGGGCAGCATCTCTGCGGCGAAATCCCGTACATAGTCTTTGACGGACATGGACAAAGGATACAGGAGGGGAAAGAAGCTGTCAACGGCGCATTTTCAGAGTTACCTCGAAAAACTGAGGTTTTTCGAGGTTCCCTTAACTTCTTTCCCTATTTTCCGATATAATGTAAGAAGATGAAAAAGCTGTCGCTCCTACTGGCCGCCATACTCTGCCTGAATTTTATCGCCGTGTCATTCCCGGATACCACCCCTACCACGGAATCCCCGGCCGCCTCCGCCTACCCGCACATAGAGACCCTGCTCTCGCGCAAGTCCAACTATATCTTGCAGCAATACCTGGACGAGGTGCAGGCTGCGGGCAAGGCACTCAAGACCGGCAGGGAACCGTTCATCAACTTCTATACCTACACGGCGACCAAGAGCGACACCCTGATGACCCTCTACGCCCGATGCTCAGTTCCCTACGAGAGCATCGCGAGCCTGAACCATCTGCCCAACAAGGAGGTCGTGCTTGAGGGGATGGAGCTCATCCTTCCCACCGTGCCCGGCCTGTACATCCCCAAGAACCCGGTCAGCGAGATAGAAATCCTGCTTGCCAGCTGCTACTCCGTCAGGATAAACGGCGGGGATTACCCCGCTTACAAGATAGGAGCGGAAGAGTTCTACTTCCTTCCCGGCGAGAGGTTCACTCCCGAGGTCAGGGCCTTCTTCCTGAACCCCGGCATGTCCTTGCCCTTGGAAAGCTACAAGCTCACCTCCCCCTTCGGAATGCGGGTCAGCCCCATCAGCGGTCTGTGGAGGTTCCACAAGGGAATCGACATGGCCGCCCCGACCGGGACTGTCGTCATGGCATGCAAGGCGGGAACGGTCAAGCGCATCGGCAAGGACGACTACACCTACGGCAACTACGTCATCTTGCAGCATGACAAGGGCATGACCAGCCTCTACGCCCACCTGAGCTCCGTCTACGACCTCAAGGAGGGAGGGGCTGTCAAACGGCGGCAGCCCATCGGCAAGGTGGGCCAGACCGGCCTTGCGACCGGCCCCCACCTGCACTTCGAGATAAAGGTGGACGGCGAGGCCCAGGATCCGGAGAAGTATCTGAAGGGCTGATTGATTGTCAGGCTAGCTTATTGGCGGAACTTGTGTTATAATTGAGGCATGAGTACGCATATCAATGCCCCGGACGGGGCCATCGCGGAGGCCGTGCTGCTGCCCGGCGACCCGCTCAGGGCGAAGTTCATCGCCGAAAACTTCCTGGCTGACGCGAAGTGCTATAACGAGGTCCGCGGAATGTTCGGCTACACCGGTACGTATAATGGAAAGAAAGTCTCCGTTCAGGGTACCGGGATGGGCCAGCCTTCCCTTTCTATCTACGTCAACGAGCTTTTCCGCTTCTATAACGTCCAGAAGGCAATCCGCGTCGGTACCTGCGGGGCAATCCAGAAGGACATCGCCCTGCGCGAGGTTCTCCTTGCCGAGGCCGCCTGCTCGGACAGCGCGCTCAACACGATGCGCTTTAACGGGATGCACTTTGCCCCGGCCGCCGACTTCGGCCTGCTCAAGACCGCCTATGAAGAGGCGGGGGCCATGGGCCTTTCCCGCAAGGTCGGCCTCTGCGTGTCCAGCGACAACTTCTATGACGACAAGGCCAACTGGAAGCTCTGGAGCGAGTACGGGGTCCTGGGCATGGAGATGGAGGCCGCCGAGCTGTACACGCTCGCGGCGAAGTTCCACCGCAAGGCGCTGGCAATCCTGACCGTCAGCGACCACATACTGCTCGGGGGCGAGACGACGGCGGAGGAAAGGCAGAAGACCTTCACCAGCATGATAGAGCTCGCCCTAAGGACAATCACCGCATAATATACTCAGGAGAGAGATTTATATGAAACCGACGCTTTTGGTTCTGGCCGCCGGGATGGGCAGCCGCTATGGAGGGGTCAAGCAGATTGACTCCGTTGGGCTGCACGGCGAGTGCCTTCTGGATTATTCGGCCTTCGATGCCGCGCGGAGCGGGTTCGGCAAGGTCGTCTTCGTCATCCGCAAGGACATAGAGAAGGACTTCCGCGAGAGGCTCTTTGACCGTGTTGCCCGCAACTTTGACGCGGAGTATGTCTTCCAGTCCCTGGATTCCCTGCTTTCGGCGGAGGAGCAGGCCAGGGCCGCCCAGCGGACCAAGCCCTGGGGCACGATTCACGCCGTCCTGTGCGCGGAGGAAAAGCTGACAGCCCCCTTCGCGGTCATCAACAGCGACGACTACTACGGGCGCGAAGCATTCAAGACGCTCGGGGACTACCTTACTGCACTGCCGGAGGGCAGCACCGAACACGCGATGGTCGGATATGTCCTCGGTAACACGATGAGCAAGAGCGGGTCGGTCAGCCGTGGCGTGGCTGAGGTTGCGGACGGCTACCTGAAATCGATTACCGAGAATACCAAGATAAGCTATAAGGACGGGGGCATCGTCAGTGAGCTGGACGGCAAGGAGATACGGATGACCGGCAAGGAGTGGGTCAGCATGAACCTCTTCGGGTTCGGCACGTCCGCATTCGCCGAGTTCCATGCCTACTGGGACAACTTCAAGAGGACCTCGCTCGGCGAGCCCAAGACCGAGGCCCTGCTCCCCGTCGCCGCGAGCGACATCATCAGGGACGGCAAGGGCAGCATAAAGTTCTTCACGTCCAGCGAGAAGTGGTTCGGCATGACCTATCCCCAGGACCGCGAGATAGTCAAGTCCGAGATTGCCGCCAAGGTCTCTTCCGGCTACTACCCGGAAAAGCTCTGGGAAAAGTAAGGAGGCTTCCGATGATGAAACTGAACGCCATCAAGTCCGACAAGATCTGGGGCTACGAGCAGTGGATTGCATCCACGCACCCGAACGGCTGCCAGAAAGAATTCGAGAAGCTCGTCGGCGGGGACTATCCCCTTTTGGTCAAGGTGATTCAGGCCGATGACAAGCTGAGCGTCCAGGTGCACCCTGACGACGAGACCGCAGAACTCTACGAGCACTGCCGTGGCAAGACCGAGTGCTGGTACGTTCTCTCCGCGGAAAAGGACGCGCAGCTGGTGCACGGCATGAACGGCATCTACTCCGCGAGCGAGATACGCAAGGCCATAGAGACCAACTCCATGTCCGACCTGCTCCGCTACGTCAAGGTGGAGGCGGGGGACTTCGTTTACATCCCCGCCGGGACCGTCCATGCGATAGGCGGCGGCCTGCGCCTGCTTGAGGTGCAGCAGTCCAGCGACATCACCTACCGGCTCTTTGACTGGGGCCGGGGTCGCGAGTGCCACATAGAGAAGGGAATCGCCAGCATCAAGAGCGGGGGCATCCGCGATGTCGCCAGGTTCCCGGGCGTGTTCTCATGCCCTTACTTTACTCTGGAGGAGATTACGGTGGAGTCAAGCTACTCCGACGTGCTCCCAGCCGCCAATGGCGAGGCGAGGCCTTCAGATTTCGTCCTCTTCTTTGTCATCGGCGGGGAAGGGGAGGTCAACGGCGAGAAAGCGTCCAAGGAGGACATCTTTGCCTTTGCCCCCGGCGAGGAGGTCAGGGCTGCCGGTGACCTGCAGATGATGAAAATCCGGCCCTCCACCGAGAAACGGCGCTAGTGCCTGCGTCCCGCGGGGAATTCCTCCGCGGGGCGTACTGCCTGCCCCTTTTGCCCTGCCGTTGCAACATTTGCCTTTATGCTATAGAATGACGCTACAATAACGATTTAGACCGGGGCTGATTATGATTTTTTCACCTGTAGAGATTCAGGAAACCGTCAACATGTTCATGCGGCAGAAGCTGGACATACGCTGCATCACGATGGGCATATCGCTTCTGGACTGCGCCTGCGAGGACGAGAAGAAGGCCTGCTCCAAGATATACGACAAGATTATGCGCTACGCCGGGAAGCTCGTGCAGACCGGCCAGGACATTGAGAAGGAATACGGGGTTCCGATCATCAACAAGCGGATTTCCGTCACCCCCATCGCGCTCGTCGCGGGGGCTTCAGGGGCTAAGTCCTACGTTGAGTACTGCCGGACGCTGGACAAGTGCGGCAGGGAGCTGGGCGTAAACTTCATCGGGGGCTTTTCCGCCCTCGTCCAGAAGGGGATAACCCCCGCCGACAGGATTCTGATTGACTCCATCCCGGAAGCCCTGTCTGTGACCGAGTGCGTCTGCTCGTCGGTCAACGTCGGCACGACCAAGAACGGAATCAACATGGACGCGGTCAAGCTGATGGGCGAGACCATAAAGAAGACGGCAGAGGCCTCCGCCTCGCTCCCGGTCAACGCCTGCGCCAAGCTCGTCGTGTTCACCAATGCCCCGGAGGACAACCCCTTCATGGCGGGCGCCTTCCACGGGCCGGGTGAGGGCGACGCAGTGATAAACGTCGGAGTCTCCGGCCCCGGCGTCATCCTCGCCGCTGCCCGCGAGTTCAAGGGCAGGCCCATCAACGAGCTTGCTGACGGCATAAAGAAGATAGCGTTCAAGATAACCCGCATGGGCCAGATGGTCGGGGCCGAGGCCGCGAGCCGCCTGGGCGTGGGCTTCGGCATCCTCGACCTCTCCCTTGCCCCCACTCCGGCGGTCGGCGACTCCGTTGCACGCATCCTTGAGGAGATAGGGCTGGAGGGAGCCGGCGCACCCGGAACCACCGCGGCCCTTGCCATGCTGACCGACATGGTGAAGAAGGGCGGTGTCATGGCCAGTACGAACGTCGGCGGGCTTTCCGGGGCATTTATCCCGGTCAGCGAGGACGAGGGCATGATAAACGCCGTCAAGCAGCATTCGATTACTCTGGA
>CACYDQ010000234.1 GCA_902773215.1 uncultured Spirochaetaceae bacterium
AGAGGGTGTCCTGCTGCCTCTTGGAGTCAGGAGGAGCCATCTTCTTTGCCTTCTTCGCGTCCTTGAACGCCTTGGTCGCGACGGCTATCTCCTCGGCGGAGGCATTCGATGCCTTCGCCTTCTGCAGGGCTTCCTTTGCATCGTCATAGGCGAGCTGCACCTCGCTTTTGGGGCGCAGGGAAATCGACATCTGGGTGGCGGTCCCGTCATCATTGATGATGACGCGGTTGTACATATTGTCCCACTCGGCGAGCCTGCCCTCCAGCTGGATTATGTCCTCCACGGAACCGGTATAGCTGTCGGGAATGAGCGGGTTCGCGGAGATTGCCCCGTCCTGGTCGCAGACAAAGTCGATGTTCGTCAGCGAGTCCACGTCCTCTACGTTTGGCAGCTCCAGCACCTTGTCGGTTATCTCACTGATGACCCCGATGTACTCAGGGGTCAGTATGCTGCCGTCCTTCGCCTCGATGCTCACGCCGATGGCGAGCATACTGCCGAATTCAGCCTCGGTATTCTCAAGACGGACATAAGACTCGTCCTTCTGCGGGAAGAACATGCGCGTCGAATTGTCCATCTCCAAGTCTTTCAGGAAGAACCCCGTCGCCCCCGTCAGCAGGACGGAGACGATTACGATAAGAGCGGGATGCTTGAAAAAAGCCCTCAAGAAATTCATCTTGTCACCTCTTCATTGCTTTGAACGCATACGGTTAAACGTTCAAATAATTAAACTGATAATCTGAATCTACTGTTATTTGCGTTAAGTGTCAATAACTTTTCGGATTTTTTTTGTTCAAATGTTTAAATAATTAAACATCTTGACAAAATGACGGTGAGCGAATAATATGAAAGAAACGATTATGTTTGTGTGGCGTTAGTGTGTGGGAGAGAGAGTTATGGAAGGAAGACTTTTTTCTATAGATGAATCGGACTGGCACAGAATCAGGCTGCTCTTCAGTTCCTGCGGCCCCCTCTTCATCGCCTTGGGCGACGAAGTCCGGCAGCAGCTGGTGCTCGACATAGCCGAGGGCCAGGCAAGCAGCGAGGACGGGATAAACGTCTCCGACCTCAGCGCGAAGTCCAAGCTCTCCCGCCCCGCCATATCCCACCACCTGAAGGTCCTCAAGGACTACGGCCTGATCAAGCCGAAGAAGGTCGGAACGCAGATATTCTACACGCTCAGCTTGGACAAGAACCTCGAGGAGGTCGCGGAGCTGGTCCGCTCCATCCAGAAGCTGATGGCAAAAATCTACCCCGACAAGAACATTCTCGGCGACAGCAAGGAGCAGGAACCCGCCTAACGGGCAGATACGTTCTTCCGCTTCTCCTTGCAGAAGGCTTCAAGCAGGCCCAGCTGTTCCCTAACCCGCTCGGGCGAGGGACCGCCTTTCGTCTTCCGGCCTTCCATGCAGGCACGGGGGCTTATCTTGCCGAAGATGTCCTCCCCGATAAGCGGCGAACAGGCCTGCATATCAGCAAGCGGCAGCTCCTCGATTCTGGACAGGCCCTTGTCTATCGCCGTGCGGACCGTAGAGGCAGCAACGGAGTGCGCCGTACGGAAAGGCATGCCCTTGCGCACGAGGTATTCTGCCACATCCGTCGCGTTCGCAAAGCCCCCCTCCACGCTCTGCTCCAATTTTTCCGTGTTCCACTTCGCGCTCGAAATCATTGCGGTGAACACCTTAAGGTTCGCCTCCACCGTGTCCAGCGCGTCGAACAAGGGCTCCTTGTCCTCCTGCATGTCGCGGTCGTAAGCGAGCGGGAGGCCTTTCACCATCGTCAGCAAGTTTATCAGGTCCCCGTAGACCTTGCCCGTCCTGCCGCGGATAAGCTCGGCGAAGTCCGGGTTCTTTTTCTGGGGCATTATCGAAGAGCCCGTGGACCACTTCTCGGAAAGCTCGATAAAAGAAAACTCCGTCGTGGACCAGAGGACGATTTCCTCGCACATCCGGCTCAGGTGGGCCTGCAGCATGGCAAAATCGCTCGTGAACTCAATGCAGTAATCTCGGTCGGACACGGAGTCTATCGAATTCTCCGTGACGCCGGCAAAGCCCAGGGAACGCGCGACCGCATCCCGGTCCAATGGCAGGGTACTGCCTTCCAGCGCACCACAGCCCAGGGGCGACTTGTCTATGCGCTTCAGCGAGTCCTCCAGCCGCTCCCAGTCCCGCACGAGCATAAAGGACCAGGCGTTCAGGTGCTGGGCGAGGGTTCCCGGCTGGGCGTGCTGCATGTGGGTGTAGCCCGTCAGCAGGGTCTGGGTGTGCTTTTCCGCGATTGCGGCGAGAGCTTCTATGAGCGTGATTATCTCGTTCTGCAGCAGGGGAATGACCCGGCGCAGGTAGAGCCGCTCGTCCAGGGCAATCTGGTCGTTCCGGCTCCGCCCCGTGTGCAGCTTCTTGCCCGCCTCCCCTATCCTGTCGGTCAGCGTCGCCTCGATGAACGAGTGGATGTCCTCCGCACTGTAGTCAATCTGGAGCGAGCCGGAGAGCAGGTCGGACTCTATGCCTTTGAGCCCTTCCACTATCTTGGCCGCATCGTCCGCCCCGATTATTCCCTGCGCGCCGAGCATCGTCGCATGGGCAACAGAACCAGCGATGTCGTCCAGAGCCATCCGCTCGTCCACGCGGATGGAAGTCTCGAATTCCACCGCCGCCGCGTCCGGCCCCTCGGCAAAACGGCCGCTCCACAGGGCCTTATGGTTGTCCCCGGTCATCGTCCCGTGAGAAGAGGTCTGATTCTCGTTCTTGTTCTTTTCAGGCATTTTTTTTCATCCACTTTTCGATTCCTTCTTTTATGTCGGAATCGATGTCATGCTCTATGCGGCAGGCATTTTCTTCTGCCTGCTCTTCCGGCACGCCGGTGATTTTCATCAGGAATTTGGTCAAAAGGATATGCCGGCCATAGACATCGTTCGCCTTTGCCTTGCCTTTCTCTGTCAGCTGAAGGAAGCTCGTTTCGCCGACGGTGATGTATCCGGTCTCCTCCAGAACGCTCATCGCCCGGCTGACGCTCGGCTTGGAGACATTGAGCAGCCTCGCCACGTCCACGGCGCGGGCCGCCCCGTTCTTCTTCTGCAACATGAGGATAGCCTCAAGATAGTCCTCGCCGGACTTATGTATGTCGTCCGCCTGTTTGGCCACTTTTTTCCTCCAGAACAAAAGTTATAAGATTGCAACCATTGTAACACAAGGAGGAAAAAAAGGCAATGTCTGTTTCAGTCGCCGACGCTCATTATCTGCTCGTAGATTGCCTTGCCGCCGGGAACCATCGGCAGGACCATCTCGTCAATGTCCACCTTGGCATCGATGACGGCAGCCTTGCCGGACTTGAAGGCATCGTCAAAGACCCTGGCGAATTCCTCCGCCGTGTCCGCCTTGTAGCCCGCGATTCCGTAGGCGGAGGCAAGGGTCTTCCAGTCCGGGCCGAAGTCCAGGGTCGTCTGGCTGTAGCGCTCCCCGTAAAAGAGGTGCTGCCACATGCGGACGTTGCCGAGCGCGCCGTTGTTGACGACGACGATTATAATAGGAAGATTGTAATGCTGTATCGTCGCAAGCTCGTTGCAGTTCATGCGGAAGGAGCCATCTCCCGCAATGTGGACGACGCGGGCCTTGGGGTTAGCGCACTGGATGCCGATCGCCGCCCCCGTGCCGAAGCCCATCGTGCCGAGGCCGCCCGACGTGATGAAGGTGCGGGGCTTGGCGAAGGGATAGTACTGGGCAGTCCACATCTGGTGCTGGCCCACCTCGGTCGTGATGAAGGCATCGTCGCCCGCGACCTCGTGGATGTGCTCGCAGATGAACTTGGGGTTGATTGAGCCGGAAGGCTTCTTGTCATAGGAAGCGGGATGCTCCGCCTTCCATGCGGCGACCTTGGCAGTCCAGTCCGCGCGGTCTTTTTTCTCCAGCAGGGGAAGGAGCCGCTTCAGGACGGCCTTCACGTCGCCCACGACGGAGGCCGCGCTCGTGATGTTCTTGTTTATCTCGGCAGGATCCACGTCGATGTGCAGGATCTTGCTGTTCACCGCAAAACGGGACGCATCGGAAGTCACGCGGTCGGAGAAGCGGGAGCCGAGCGCAATGATGAGGTCGCTCTCGGTCATCGCCATGTTGCTCGCCTTTGTGCCGTGCATGCCGACCATCCAGGTGCAGAGGGGATGGGCCGACGGGAAAGCGGACCGGGCCATGAGGCTCTCAGAGACCGGAATCGAACACTTTTCCGCCAGCTCCAAAAGCTCCGCCTCCGCCCCGGAGATGACCACGCCACCGCCCGCGTAGATGACGGGCCGCTCGGAGGCGTTTATCATGTCGGCGGCGGCCTGAATCTCCCCGTCGGAGGGGACGGCCGCGTTCAGCACGCGCTGCATGTTGGACTTGCCGGACTCAATGAGGGGCTTGGAGTCCGCAGGCTTCTTGAGCGGCTCGAATTCCACCAGGTTGTTCGGGGAGGTGACTTCCTTGGGGATGTCAATCAGGACAGGCCCGGGACGGCCGCTTTTGGCGATGAAGAATGCCTCCCGTATGGTCGCGGCCAAATCCTTTATGTCGTGCACCATGAAGTTGTGCTTGGTGATGGGCATCGTTATGCCCGTGATGTCAATCTCCTGAAAGGAGTCCCTGCCCAGAAGGGGGGTCGGGACGTTGCAGGTAATGGCGACAACCGGGGAAGAATCCATGTAGGCGGTCGCAATGCCGGTGACCAGGTTCGTCGCGCCCGGGCCGCTCGTCGCCATGCACACGCCCACCTTGCCGGTAGAGCGGGCATAGCCGTCCGCCGCGTGTGCCGCCGCCTGCTCGTGGGCTGTCAGGACATGGGTAATCCTGTCGGAATTCTTGTAAAGCTCATCGTATATGTTCAGAATCGCCCCGCCGGGGTACCCAAAAATCGTATCCACGCCCTGCTCGACAAGGCACTCCACCACAACCTGAGATCCGTTGATTTTCATGGGGCTTATTCTAGCCTAAGACAGGATTTAAGTCAATCTTTCCAGGGGAAAAGGAAGGACTTCCAGTGACGGGGTCCGAGCAGTTTCTTGTCGTTCGCAATCAAGTCATCCCAGGGAACTTCCTTGCGCTCGTCCTTGGACAGGCCGGGGTTCACCTCCAGCCAGTCGTACTTGTACAGGCGCAGGCGGAGTGCCTCCGTGCAGGTAACCGAGATTGTCGCCGGGCCGTTCAGGATTCCCAGGCTGAACACCGCCACGGCGATATTGACCAAGTTCAAAAATCCCAGCCCGATGGTGAAGAGCGTATTATCAAAGAATAGCATGTAGCATTTCTTCAGGCACTTGCGGAAATCGTTGTGCATGATGCTCCGTATGGGCAGGAAATACTGCAAGGACAGGACTGTTATGACGATGAACCAGAAGACCAGGCTCATCATAACGAGCCCTAGTATGCTTCCCTGGGCGGCATAGTAGGGGATGCTGATCATGGCAATCAACAGGACAAATGCCATGTACAGGCCGAACAGGGCCCCGTCCTTGAGGGAAGAGACTATGCTGCCAAAGTAGTTCGCGAACTTGGGGCCCTCAAAGCTCACAATCTTGAGGGCGTTGTTCCCCTCGGCAAAGAAAAGCACACCCATGATCACGCAGGACAGCACGATTGACAGGACAAAGTATGCCCCCTTGGCGGCCTCGGGGCCGGGCAGGGCCCCCGACAGGAATATGAGAAGGTAGCAGAGCGCACCTGACAGCACGGTAAAGAGGTTTACAACCATCAGATGAAAGAGGTTGTCCCATATATCGCAGAAGTTCTTCTTTATGAGAAAACGAAACATCACCTACTCCTCAGCCTTCTTCTTGGCAGGCCGTCCCCGCTTCTTTGGCTTTTCCTCGGTTCCGGAGCTGGCGGGAGCGGCGGCCTTGCGGGTCGTCCGCCGGCGCTTGGGCTTCTCCTCCACAGGAGCTTCTGCAGGCTCCTCCTCAGCAACCGAAGACTCCTCCCCTATGTCGACTTCCTCGGGGAATGAGTCAGCAGGAATCTCAGGAACAGGGATATAGGGTTCTTCCGTAGCCCCTATCACCGCGCTCGCCTTGACATAACGCTCGTTGTCGGCCTTTTTGCCCGCCTCCGCCTCAAGCTCGGCGCAGTGGCTCTCCGCCTTGATGATTTCCTCGAACTCATTCTTGTCCATGCTCTCTTTTTCAAGCAGGCGTTTGGCAATGTACTCAAGCAGATTCCGGTGCTTGCCGAGCAGGTCCAGGACATGGGTATAGCGCTCCTGCATCAGGCGGGCTATCTCCTCGTCTATGTATTTCTGGGTCTCCTCGCTGTACTCGCGCACGAGCTCAGGCTCCTGCGGACCGCCGTAGCCCTTGCCGCTTTTTCCGAGCGTGACGTTGCGGAAGCGGTCGCTCATGCCGTAGTCGGTTATCATGCTCCTGATGACCCCGGTCGCACGGGAGATGTCGTTGCTCGCCCCGGTGCTTATCTCACCAAAGACAATCTGCTCGGCGGCACGGCCACCAAGCATCACGTCCACCTGCCCGATAAGCTCCGAGCGGCTGTACAGGAACTGCTCGTCCTCGCTGCGCTGGAGCGTATAGCCCAGGGCCCCGAGCCCGCGCGGTATTATCGTAATCTTGTGGACGGGATCGCTCCCCGGCGTAAAGGCGGCGACCAGAGCATGGCCGGTCTCATGGTACGCGACGATGTGCCGCTCCTTCTCCTTGACGACCCGGCTCTTCTTCTGCAGGCCGACCAAGGTTTTCTCGATGGCCTCATCGAAGTCAGCGGAAGTGACGAGCTTGCGCCCGTTGCGGACGGCAAGCAATGCCGCCTCGTTGACGATGTTGGCAAGATCCGCACCGCTCATTCCGCTCGTCGCGTGGGCAAGCGCATCAAAATCCACACCCTCGTCCACCTTGACGTTCTTGGCATGGATTTTCAGTATCGCCTCGCGCCCCTTCACGTCGGGCTTGTCCACGACGACCTGCCTGTCGAACCTTCCGGGACGGAGCAGGGCCGCGTCGAGCACGTCGGGCCGGTTGGTCGCCCCCAGAATTATGAGGCCCTTCTCGTTGTCAAAGCCGTCCATCTCGACGAGCAGCTGGTTGAGCGTCTGCTCCCGCTCGTCGTTCCCGCCCAGGTTGTTGACGCGGCTCTTGCCTATCGCGTCCAGCTCATCGATGAAGATGATGCAGGGAGCCTTCTCGCGGGCAGTGCGGAAGAGGTCACGGACACGGCTCGCGCCCACGCCGACGAACATCTCCACGAAGTCCGAGCCGGAGATGCGGAAGAAGGGAACGCCCGCCTCGCCGGCAACCGCGCGGGCAAGCAGGGTCTTTCCCGTTCCGGGAGGGCCGACCAGAAGGACACCCTTGGGAATCTTTCCTCCAATATCCGTGTATTTCTTGGGAGTCTTGAGGAAGTCCACGATCTCCACAAGCTCCTCCTTGGCCTCGTCCTCGCCCGCAACATCCTCAAAACGGGTCTTGACCTTGCCTTCATCGACCGCACGGGACTTCCCGCCGCCCACGCCGAAGAGGGAGCCGCCAAGTCCGCCGCCCATCTTGCGGAATATCAGCCAGTACATAAAGAAAATGAAGCCGAAGGGTATGATGAAGTTCAGCAGTATTTGCAATAGATAGGAATTCTGCCGGGTGACGAACTTGTACTCGACCTTCTTCTCGTCCAAAAGCTCTATGAAGCTCTGCAAGAGGACTCCGGTCGTGCGGTAAACCTCACGGTTGTCGCCCTGGCTCCGCATGAGGCCGAAATAGCGGTCCAGCATGCTGCCCCGGGAGTCCGATGAGGCCGCCGCGTTGGGCCCGTAACCGATGAAATAATTGTCCTCCATCTCCACGCGGACAATCTTTTCGTCCTCGATAAGCTTTCTGAATTCGGAGAAATCAATCTGTCCCTCGCTGCTGGATGATGAGAGCAGATTCAGTATACCGATGATGCCGACTATCGCAATCAGGATGCCCCAGAAAGGCAGCTTGCCGTTGGGCCCGCCCTTCTTGCCCCCGTCATCCTTCTTCTTGTCATCCTCGTCCACGGACAACTTGAAGAAGTTGTAAGGGTCAAACTCATCCTTATCGTCCGGCTTTTTGTCGCTGTCGTAGCTCATAATACCTCAATCGCAAAAAACAATGCTTTACCCTACAATAATACTCATTTTTGTTCTATAGGTAAAGGGAAATAAAGGAAGGAAAAAGAAAGGAACAAGGAAATTCAATTCCCCGGGACTGTTCCTTGACAGAGATACAAACTCTCTGTATCATTCTGCTATCATGGCACAGATTAAGAAGATAGGCGTTTTGACAAGCGGCGGTGACGCGCCGGGAATGAATGCGGCGGTCAGGGCCGTAGTACGCACAGCCCTTGCGAGGGGCATGAAGGTCGCAGGAATCAAGAAGGGCTATCAGGGCCTGTTGAACGAAGAGATTGTGGATATGGACTCGCGCTCAGTTTCCAAAATCATCGAGCGGGGCGGAACGGTGCTGGGCACGGCCCGCAGCGAGGAGTTCATGCCCGACTCCGGCAAGAAGAAGGGCGCGGACATTTGCAGGAAGCACGGCATAGAGGCCCTCATCGTCATAGGCGGCGACGGCTCCTACAAGGGTGCGCTCGGCCTTTCCAAGCATGGAATCAACGTCATCGGCATTCCCGCGACGATTGACCTGGACATCGCGTGCACCGAGTACACGATAGGCTTTGACACTGCCGTCAACACCGCGATGCAGGCCATAGACAAGGTAAAGGACACCTCAGCCTCCCACGAGCGGTGCAGCATCATCGAGGTGATGGGCCGGCATGCCGGTTACATCGCGCTCTGGTGCGGCATGACGAACGGGGCGGAGGACATCCTTGTTCCCGAGGACACGGACGGATTCGACGTGGACAAGATTGCGAAGAACATCATCGACAACCGGAAGAAGGGAAAGGTCCACCACATCATCATCAAGGCGGAAGGCACGGACATGGATTCCACCGACCTGGCCAAGAAGATTGAGGCGGCGACAAACATAGAGACCCGTGCGACCGTCTTGGGTTATATCCAGCGTGGGGGCAGCCCGACCGCGAAGGACCGCTACTATGCGTCGATTATGGGGGCATACGCCGTGGATCTTTTGCACAAAGGAAAGGAGAACCGGATTGTCTGCTACCGGGAGGGAAACTTCACCGACATGGACATAGACGAGGCCCTCGCCGAGCCCAAGAAGGGCATAGACGCATACCAGCTGGAAGTCGCCCGCCTGCTTTCAGCCGAACTGTAGCCGGAAAAGACCGTGAGGGGCAGACATTTTTAGGGGTGACAGCACCAAGCTGCCAGCTGCCAGCCCCCTCTTAAAACTCTTCTAATACTGGCCGCTCCTGCACAGGCGGAGCAGGCCGGAGACCTCCTTGGAATTGAGCTCGCGGAACTGACCATCTTCCAGGCCCTCTATGCCCACGTTGCCGATGCGGATACGGATGAGCCGCTTGATGCCCACTTCATAATGCTCGAAGACCCGGCGGATTTCGCGGTTCTTGCCTTCCACCAGGACGACGCGCAGGCGGCGGGCGTTCAGCTCCTCGGCTTCCTTGGCCCGGTAGAAAACCCCGTCTATGCGGATGCCTTCCATAAAGTCCTTGGCAAGGCGGCGGGGAAGCGGCAGGCTTGAGTCCACGATGTATTCCTTTTCCATTTCGGCGGACGGATGGGAGAGCTTGGCGGCGAAGTCGCCGTCGTTCGTAAAGATGATGAGGCCGCAGGAGAACATGTCCAGGCGGCCCACATTGTAGAGCCGCTCGCTGTAGGCTTCCTTGAGCAAATCGGCGGCGACGGGACGCCCCTGCTCGTCCGAGAGTGAGCAGACGTAGCCCGCGGGCTTGTTCAGAAGCACGTAATGCTTTTCGGCCTCGGGCTGGATTTCCCTGCCGTCCACCATGACGACGTCGCCCGGGCCCACCTTGGTTCCCGGCTCGGTGACAGTAACGCCGTTCACCGTGACCCGGCCCTCGGCGATTATCGCCTCGCTCGCCCGGCGGGAGGCAACCCCCGACCGCGCCATGTAGAGCTGGAGCCGTATC
>CACYDQ010000235.1 GCA_902773215.1 uncultured Spirochaetaceae bacterium
CAGGAGGGATGCCGCGACGTTCTTGCCGGACACGTCGAAGCATCCGACCAGGCTGCAGGTGTCCGACAGGCGGTAGATGTTTATCATATCGCCGCCCAGCTCGTTTGCCATCTGGTTCCAGAAGCAGAATTTATAGGGCAGGGATGAGATGTCGGAATCGTGAGGGAAGAAGCTCTGCTGTATGGCTGTAGCCTTTGCCAAATCCTGCTCGCGGATTTCGGCGGTGCGGTCCAGGAAGTCATCGAGCGAGACCATGCCGAAGAAGCTCTTGCCGTTGAACACGGGGAAGTAGTTTATCTCGTACTTCCTGTTGATGTCTGACACCTTCTTGAGGTTGTTCTCGATGTACTCGCGGGCGTAGAGGATGACGTCAACCCGCTGAATAAAATCCGAAATGCTGCTTGATGTGAAGCGCTTCCACATGCTGCCGGAAACGGAGTCCACGGTTTTCCTGTCGATGAAGCCGACCACGTGGTCGAACTCCTCCACCGGAATCGCCTGCAGGCTCTCATCGTCCTTGAACAGCTGGATGATGGCATCCAACGCGACCGAGACCGAGACCGGCTCAGTGTAGCGGGCTATCGAACCTATCTGCTTGGGGGAGAAGTTCTCGTGCAGCATGGAGCTGAACTCCTGCTCCTGGGTCTGCTCCTTCTTCTGCTCGCCCGTAAAAAGGCTCTCGTCAACGGCTTCGGAAGCCTGTGTCTCCGCAAGCTCCTCCGAGAACTCAGACAAATCTATCGTCCCGTCTGTATCCATAACTTTTTCCCTCCCGCCCTTCCGGGCAAACAGGCGGACATTCCTAAAAAAACAGCTTTATGAAATTCCCGCCTGGTTTATTTTAAAATGTGATTTTGTCCTTCAAATCCGGCCCGGCCATGACCCACCACTGGCTCTTTGCGTCGCACCAGTACTTCTTGAACACGGACACGACCGTAGCCGCATCCAGTTCCAGCACCTGCGCGTTGAGCTTGTCGGTAAAGCTCATGTCATCGTAGCTCAGCAGGTTGTAGACCAGCTGGCCCGCGACGGCGGCGGCCGTCCTCTGCCCGGAATATGTCGATACGATGTAGGAGTTCCGGTAGCTCTCCAGCTCGTCCGCTATGTCGGAGACGACGTACTTGCCGTCCGCACCCACGGAGTCGATTACCTTCCCGGATGCCATGTAGTCACGCGCCTCGTTTACGTAGCTGACGAAGCCCGGGTCGGACAGCTTGAAGATGTACTCGCCGCAGGTCGGCGCGCGGGAAAGCTGCATCACAGATCCCGGGGAATAGCATGCCCCGTGGTGCTCTCGGACGACGTTGAACAGTATATTGGAATAGATGTTGGAGGCTATGATGGCGGGGATATAGTCGGGCGAGTCAGCCGTAGGCCCGGCGATAACCCGCTGGGCGTAGCCAGTCCCCTGCGCGGACGGATGGGTCAGGACTTTGTTCTGGCTGCCGATGCTGACGGGGGCGACAGCGTGGGGCTTGTATATCTCGTCCTTGTCAGACGCGAGCAGGCCAAGGGTTTTGTTCAGCTCAGAGACGAGCTTGGACGAGGAGATGTTGCCCGAAGCGAAAACAAAGATGTTCCCGGCGTTCAAGATTCTCTTGTGAAGTGCCCGCATGTTCTCAACCGTAATGCTGCCGATGGAATCCGGCGTGACGGAAGTCTGCGCCTCGAAGGGGTGTCCCTTGTACAGCTCCTTGTGCATCTGGTAACTCATGAGGGACTCGGGGTCGTTCAGCGTGTTCTGGACGGACATCGAGTAGCCGTTCATCAGCAGGGCGTACAGCTGCTCGTTGAAGTCCGGGTTCACGAACCCGTCGGTCAGCACGGGAATCATGTCGTAGAGGTAGCTGTCTATCGAGGAGAGCGTCAGGTAGGAGCCCGCGACCTTGCTTGTCGCCCCTATCGATGACTGGTTGTCAAAGGCTATCGTCTTCCTCGTCGTGTAATCGTAGCTCGCAGAACTGTCCGACATCATCGAGAAGAGAGCCTGCTCCAGACCAGAAGTCTCCGGCGTGAGCCTGTCTACCCCGCCCCTGACGGCGATGCTGACGGTCGCTATCCGGCTCTTCGCGTCGCGGAGGA
The DNA here is from genome assembly GCA_902773215.1 of uncultured Spirochaetaceae bacterium. Classification (GTDB taxonomy): domain Bacteria; phylum Spirochaetota; class Spirochaetia; order Treponematales; family Treponemataceae; genus Treponema_D. The sequence continues at coordinate 2,083 of CACYDQ010000235.1, forward strand.
CATAGACCGGTATGCCGTTCTTGAGCGTAAGCTTGTCCACGTTGCGGCTTGCCGAAAGCTTGTAAGAGCTCTTCTTCCCGGCAACCGGGACGTAGATGTCCTGCTTGTCGGGAACGGCTGTCTTTGCCGCAAGCTTAGCAGGATCGGGGGCGTAGCGGCGGTTTTTCCACCAGAAGGCGTTGTCCGCCGTAATCAGCTCGTAGCCCTTCGCCGCGAAAGCCTGCTTGGTCTTCTGGTAGACGGCGGGATTCACGAGCACCAGCACGAGGGGGTTCTTGCCCGTAACGTACTTGCCGATGAATGACCGCACGTCAGACTGGGTCACCTTGCCAATCTTGTTGTTATAGCTGTAGTAGAAGTCCGGGGTCGCCCTGAGCCAGGCGCTCCTGACCTGGGACAGGATGCCCTCGGCGGTCTGGGTGGACATGATGTCCGCATCGGAGAGCTTCCGCACGATGTCCTTGACCTTGGCTGCCGTATACAGGGAGGGGTCTGCCGCCATCGCGGGCAGGATTTCGTCCTGCACCTTGGAAAGCAGGTGCCCGGTGCGCTCGGGGAGCTGCTTGTCAGGTTCCAGCATGACCGCCCCGAAAGAGAACATCCCCATCGCCCTGTTGAAGCTGCCCCCGCCCCAGACATAGGCAGAGTCGGGAATCTCGAGCTCCGCGTCGGCAACCAGGCTCTGGGCGAAAGTCCCGTCCGGGTCGTCCATCAGGTTCTCAAGGTAGTCGGAGGCATACACGTCCTCCAGGTTATAGTCGGAGTCGGGCCCGCGGAAGTAGACTTCCACGTCGGCGAGCTGCTCCGCCATCTTATCATAAGGCATGACCGCCAGCTGGGGCTTACCGAAGGGGGTAACGGACTGCTGCGCCTGCTTGCCCGGGGCCTTGTTACCGTTGTTGGTCCAGCTGCCCCAGATTTTCTTTGCGAGGGCATGGACTTCCGCCGGGTTTATGTCTCCGCCGACGAACAGGGCGGCGTTGCAGGG
>CACYDQ010000236.1 GCA_902773215.1 uncultured Spirochaetaceae bacterium
ACACCAACAGGGGAGGTGAGAAAGAAGTATGAACGAGGAAATAGTCGATCAGATAGCCTTGGAGAGTATTGTACAGGCCGAGCTTCTGGAAGAGAAGAAGATGACGACCTGGCTTTTCTTTTCAATCGGGGAGAGAAAATACGCAGTCCGATCGGCGGACGTGCTTGAGATTATACGCGATGTGGCCGTGTACCGGCTGCCTTTCATGCCCGCTTACATTGAGGGCGTGCTGAACCGGCGCGGAGATCCCTTTACGGTGATAAACCCGCGCTCTCTTATCGGGGACACGGTGACGACTCCGCCCGAGGAGCCGTTGTTCCTGATTCTCAAGCGCGATGACGACCAGCTGTCGCTTCATATCTCGGACATCCTCTTCTTTGCCGACATGGAGGAGGGAGACTTGAACCTCATCCCCGGCAGCAACGAGGAGGGCTATTTTTTGGGGACGCTCGGCTACGGGGGCGAGGAAGTGCCCGCCCTGAACCCGAACGCCTTTGAGCTGCTCATAAGGAAAGACCTTGGAAGCGCATAAGCATTTCACCTGCATCGCATACGACACGGTGGACTTCCTCATCCAGAGCGAGTATGTCGTCTTTGGCATCTACCTTGCTGTCGACAAGGAAGTCAAGAACATCGTATTCAATCGCGAGACTCTGCCTCATGTCCGCATCGGGCATTTGTTGGAGAAGGAATTCCTCTGCAAGTCCATTGAGAACACAAACGTTGTCCTCGTCATGAAGATGCAGGACTTCGCTCAGGACGTGCAGAGGTCTATCGTGAACTACACGGAGACGGCTTTCCCCGCGAGCGGGAACCTAGCCTTGTCCGTCAACAGCTCGGTCTCAAGCAGGGTCATGGACATTTCCGGCCTGCGACTGATTCCCCAGAGCATACGGCCCCGGCAAACCGAGTGCGGGGTGTGTGCGATAGGCTTTCAGACGGATAGCAAGGACAAGAAGTTCCTCCGCAAGCAGATTCTCATTTCGCCGGATAACTTGCTACAAAAATTTTTTGCCGCTGGTCTCATCAAGGGGGGCAAGGCATGAGGATACTCATTGCGGACAGCTCTGCCATTGTACGGGCTATCATCGAACAGAACCTCAAGAAGCATGAGGGGTATGAAATTTCTGCGTCGGTGTCCAACGGGAAAAAAGCTGTCGCTATTGCCCGGGGCGATGTGCCTGATGCCATAATATCCGGAGTGGACACGAGCGAGTCCTGGGAGCAGGAGAACCTCCGCTTTCTGGCGGAGGAGATGCATATCCCTGTTGTGCTCTTGTCGGAAGGAAAGGTCTGGGACAGGGCTTCTTCTTTTGCCGTCATACTCGACAAACCCAAGCTCAACGCATATACCCCGGCTTTCTTTGATTCTCTTGTAAAGACGCTGGAGAAAATTGCGGATTCATCGGTGAAAAGCTCATCCCCTTCTGTGGAGGGCAAGGGCGAGTTCAAGATATTGTGCATCGGTGCCTCGACGGGCGGCCCTTCCGCCGTGTCCGAGGTTCTTTCCGGTCTGGGAAAGGATTTTCCCCTTCCCATATTGTACGCCCAGCACATCGAGATAGGTGCGGATAAGGCGATGGCGGGCTGGTTTTCCGGTGTATGCAAGAATGTCCGCGTTAAGCTCGCTGAGGACGGGGAGATTGCTCAGGCGGGTACAGTCTATATGGCTCCCGCAGACAGGCATCTCGTCATTGACTACCTCAAGTCCAACGGCTTGCCGGTCCTGCACCTGTCGGACGAGGAGCCGGAGCGTTTCCTGCGGCCTGCCGTCAACAAGCTTTTCAGGAGCGCGGCGAAATTTTACGGAAAGAATGTCCTCGCCGTCCTGCTGACCGGCATGGGAGCGGACGGTGCCGAGGGCTGTAAGGAAATCTGCGACAAGGGCGGTTGGACGATAGTGGAGGACAAGTCCACCTGCGCGGTGTTCGGTATGCCGGCGGCCGCGATTGATTTGGGTGCTGCGAGGGAAATTCTGCCTCGTGGCAGTATTGCTGCCCGTATCCTGGAGCTTCTATGCAAATGAGCCCTACTAATCAGACGACAGAATTTTGCCTGACGCAAGAAGAGCTAGACTCCTTCATCGCTGTCCTGACGGAGCGGACGGGCATAATCCCCCGTGCCAGTCACCGGGACGGTATAAAGGGATACATCGAGCGGAAGATAAAAGAAAAGGCCTGTTCCGTGCAGGGCTATAAGAACGAGCTGCTTGCGAATGAGTCTTTGTTCAACGAGCTTGTCAACGAGAGCACCGTCAACGAGACCTATTTCTTCCGCGAGGAAAAGCAGTTTGCCCTCCTGCGCGACAGGATATTCCCCATGTGGCGCATGATGCGCGGATCGGCAGAGATAAAAATCTGGAGCGCGGCATGTTCCTACGGGGAAGAGGCATACTCTCTTGCCCTGCTCGCCAAGACCTGTGGGGTTAAAGCCCTCGTGACCGCGAGCGACATAAACTCCGAGGTTCTCGAGCATTGCAGGAACGGGGTGTTCTTGGGTAGTTCCCTCAGGCAGGTGGACGGGCTTCCCTTTCAGAATCTGCTTCTTTCCTACAAGAGGACGGACGGAAGGATTGAATTTGACAGCGACATCAGGGCGTGCATACAGCCCCGGCAGATAAATCTCTCTTTGCTGGGTACTCCTGCGTGTGATATGATGCTGCCGAAGATGCAGGATATCATCTTCATCAGGAACGTGTTCATCTATTTCAGTCAGGAACTGCGCGCGCGGATCCTGCGGACAATTGCGGACAAGTGCCTTTCCGATGGCGGAATTCTCTTCGTCTCGATGAGCGAGATTGCCCAGCTTGATTCGACCGTGATGCCCCCGTCTCTCGAGAAAATCTCGGACGGGAGCGTCTTCTATTTCCACAAAAAGACAGGGGGTAAGGACAATGGCTAAAGTCTCGGCGGACATCAC
>CACYDQ010000237.1 GCA_902773215.1 uncultured Spirochaetaceae bacterium
AAGCTCCCCGCGCTGTCGCCGAACATCGTCTGGAGCAGTTGCTCGGACTTGCTGTATATGTCCGCCGTGGTAAAAAGCCCCGAGTCACGGAGCCTTTTCTGGGTCTTGCCTCCCGCACCCCAGAGTTTGTCCAGGGGGAGGGCAAGCATGAAGGCTGTCTCCTCCCCGGGCTTGACGACCGTGAGGCCGTCGGGTTTGTTCAGGCCGGAGGCTATCTTGGCGACGTACATCGTCCCCGCCACTCCGATGCTGACGGAAAGCCCGGTCCGGTCCTTTACCTCGTCCTTTATTCTCTTCGCTACATCCTCTGGCCTGCCGAAGAGCCGCTCCGTCCCCGTCATGTCCAGGAAGGCTTCGTCTATGGACATCTGCGTTACGTCTGGCGAGTAGTTCCCGAATATCGCCATTATCTGGGCGGAAAGCTCCTGATAGCGGCGGTAGCGGCCCCGGACAAAAATCCCCTGCGGGCAGAGCTGGACTGCCCGTACCAGGGGCATTGCCGAATGTACCCCGTACGTGCGTGCCTCGTAGGATGCGGTGGAGACGACAGCCCTCCTGTCTCCGGGAAGCCCTCCGACGATGACGGGCTTGCCTTTCCAGCCGGGGTTATCCAGCTGCTCGACGGAGGCGAAGAATGCGTCCAGGTCTATGTGGAAATAGCTTTTCACGCTCGCCTCAGTTGCCGCCTTCCGAGAAGGGCATGTTGAGCGCGTCCTTCTCAACGATGTACCTGCCGTCAGCGGTCTTCAGGTAGCTCGTTATGAAGGCGATGGGGCTGACCCCTTTCTCGCTCGTGAAGACGATGGAAAGGTCCGACGAGGGCTTGTCCGGGATGGCGATGTAGGCCTTGTGCCGTCCGCTCAGGCTGTAGCCGTAGTTGCAGTCGTTCAGGGGAATGCCGCTCTCCGTCTCCAGCGTGATGTCGTAGCGGAGAACCTGGCCCAGGCCGTCGCCCCGTATGGTCATTGTCACGAAGTTGTATTCCATGAAGCCGTCCGCGCTGTAGCTTGCCCGCACGTGGTCAGCCTCGGTATCCTCCGTGAATTTCGGGGGCGGCTCCCAGCGGACGGCATCCCGCTCCTCCCTGTTTTCCATGCTTGCCCTGAGGGAAGCAAAGCTTGTCCAGGCGAGCGTCCGGATGACGAGGAAATAGAAGAGGGCAAACAGGCAGACGCTTACAGCGATGAACAGGACCGCGCTGAGTATCCTGAGCAGGAAGAATTTCTTCCGCCGCCGGCTGAAGAATTCCATCTGCATCAGCAGGCGGAGGAACTGGAGCTGGAAGGGGATGAGTATCAGGGCCGTCAGCAGGTTCCCTATCGGTCCGGGGCTCGCAAGCCGGGCGAGCGACCGGGGATTGGAGGACAGCAGTATGTTCACTATGTGGGGCAGGAAGGGGAGGGCCATCAGGATGAGCCCCGCGACTATCGTGGTCTTGCTCTTTGCCCGCTTCGCCAGGAAGCAGGTCAGGTACTCGGAGAGGAAGAGGAAGAGGAATGATATGTCGATGGCCGAGAAGATGAAGATGTTGCATGCCGCGATGAAGAGCATGATTCTTGAAACGCTCTCGAAGCTGATAAAGGCCTTGAAGCGCGAGAAGAGAACGAAGAGGACGAGGCTGGCCGCCATCGCTATGGCGAGCCGCTTTCCCATCGTTGCGGCGGCGAAGGGGGAGCGTATGCCGGGTATCTTCTGTGACAGCTGCAGGACAGCCGCTGTGTAGGCGAGCATGATAAGGATTATGTACCATGCCTTTGAGATGTCCTGGACCACGGCTCTGTTCCTGTCGCTCTGCCATGCCGTGGAGAAGCATGTTATGAGCAGGACGATGAGCGCGGTCGCTATGTAACAGAGCAGGAAAAATGTCTCGTCCAGCCAGAACTCCAGCGAGAGGACGGAGATGTATGCGTAGTGGATGTCCCAGCCGGACGTGTTGGCCCCGGCAAGCTTGCCCAGTAGCAGCCGCAGTATTTCCAGATAATCTTCCGCGCCGTTCAGGTAGAGGCCTGCGGCGGGGATGGATTCTTCCAGGAAGGGGGAGAGCCTCTCGTCCTCGCTCATCAGCCCCAGCCGGTAGAGGAATGAGGCTGAGTTGGGGAGCCATGCGGAGATTCCGTTTTCCTCGCAGGCCTCCTTGAGCGGCTTGATGAGCCAGATGGGGGAGACGACCCCTCCGCCCCCGGACGACAGCCTGTTCCGTATCCCGCTCCGCGCTACGATGACGCAGCTGTTCCTGCCGCTGTCAAGACTCTCCGCGAAGACGGGGATGCCCGTCGGGTGCTCGTAGCCCTCTGATGCGGGAAGGATGAGGCTGCCCTCGTTGGCGGCGAGGACGAGCCTGACGCTGAAGGGAAGTCCTTCACCGGAGATCTGCCCGGCGAAGTCCAGGAAGGCATCCTTGTTGGCTGCCGCGTCTTCCTGCGGGAATATAAGGCAGACGGTCTCAAGCCCCGTCTTTCCCGTCTCCTCCGTCGGTCTGGCTTTTTCCGAGGGGATGTTTACGATGATGTTCCTCGGGTATATCTCGCTCTGGCTGGGACAAAGTCCCTGATAATCAGTTTGAAAGCCCCTGCCGATAAATAGACTGTATAGTTCCGCGCTTGTCCCCGCGTCCTGGGGGAATACCCGGACGGGCAGAAGCAGGAGGAGGACGATTCTCAGCAACGTCCTGAAAGAATTCCTTTGCAATTTTCCTCGCATGGAATTATAATAGTTTATTGCTGTTTACATTGCAAGCTTCTTGTTGTACAATAGAGCTTGCAGTTGAACTTGAGGAGTATTGTTTTAGATGAGCGCCGGCGATAAAAAATTTATGCTTGACCTGCCCCTTAAGATTGTCCTTACGGACGAGGGGGCATCCCACTTCATAAGCAGGAAGCAGAAGCTGCTCCGCTTCAAGCTGGCCGAGGGCGTGGAGGAATACGGCATAGGCCTGTCTCATTTCTCTCCCGCCTCTATCCAGAACATGATTCTGGTGGATTACATCTCCAAGATAGAGATTTCCATGCCCGAGTTCGTCTCCCACAGGCAGGACGTGATGGACTTGTCCAAGATAATCGTCTATTCCATCCTCTACCAGCAGTTCGACAAGGAGATTTACGAGGCGCTGATAAAGTGTGACTGCGTCCGCGTCCATAACCGGCAGAACCCCAGGCAGCTGATTGACGAGCAGACCCGGATTCCCGATGCCCAGCTGCGCAAGCACCTCGCCATAAAGGACAACGTCATCCAGCAGTGCCGCCAGATGATACTCGACCCGGTCTGGAAGTCGATAATGGCGAATAACGATTATTCTCCGGAGGAAAAGAATGTCTACCTCCTGATGACCGAGAAGTTCCTGAACCGCCTGAGCCTGATGAACTGGTACATCATCACGATGTTCTACAAGAAGAACGGCTTCGACGCGATGCTCTCCGTCCTCCGCACGACGCTCAAGGAGTACATGGACAAGTCCAAGATTCCCGAGTACATCTCCCTGATGATTATGGAGCTCGCGCTGAACTGCGAGAACACGAACATGCGCAAGGAGGCGAACATCCTCTACAAGGGCATAGACAACTCAGAGACCCTCGTCTATGACCAGGAGAT
>CACYDQ010000238.1 GCA_902773215.1 uncultured Spirochaetaceae bacterium
CCCGCGAAGAAGAAGTCCTCCTCGGTGAACTTCCGGGTGCAGACGCAGCCCTCGTCGTCAAAGCTCTCTATGCTGTCCACGAACAGGAAGGGCTTCCTGTGGGGCAACAGGGCCTGTATATCAGTCGTCACCGCCATATTACTGTACCTTCTTGAACACGATGCAGCCGTTGTGGCCGCCGAAGCCGAAGTTCGCGCTCATCGCAACATTGACCGGCATCTCAAGCCCCTTGTTCGGGGTGTAGTCCAGGTCACAGCCGCCCTCCACGTCCACCTCGTCCAGGTTAATCGTCGCGGGGATAAAGCCGTCCTGAATTGCCTTGACGCAGACCAAGGCCTCAAGGGAACCGGCGTTGCCCAGGCAGTGGCCGGTCATGCTCTTTGTGGAAGAGATATGGAGCTTTTTTGCAGTCTCGCCGAATGCCAGGTGCAGCATCTTGGTCTCGCCGGAATCGTTCAGTTTGGTCGAGGTTCCATGCGCATTGTAGTAAGTCACGTCCTCGGGCTTGATGCCGGCATCCTTCATCGCGAGCGTCATGCACTTGGAACCGGGAATGCCGCTCGGATCGGGGGCGGTCAGGTGGTAGCCGTCGCTGGAGCCGCCGTAACCGGCCAGCTCCGCGTATATCTTGGCGCCGCGGGCCTTGGCGTGCTCGTACTCCTCAAGGACGAGGATCGTGCTGCCCTCGCCCATGACAAAGCCGTCGCGCTGCTTGTCGAAGGGGCGGCTGGACTTCTCGGGGGCATCGACCCACTTGGACGAGAGGGCGTGCAGGAGGGTAAAGCCCAGGTTGGCGAATCCGCACTGGGTGCACTCCGCGCCACCGGAAAGGACAACGTCATAGCGGCCGCTCCGGATCTGGTCGAGCGCGTCTCCTATCGCGTCAGTACCGGACGCACAGGCCGTCGCAATCGTATGGGAAGCCCCGTGGATTCCGAAGGCAAGGCAGATGTTGCCCGCGCCCTCGTTGGGGATGAGCTCGGGGACCGTCAGCGGGGGCATGCGGGTCTTGCCGGACTCCACATAGCTCGTCATGGAAGCCTCGGTCACCTCCAGGCCGCCGATTCCGACGCCCAGGTACACGGCTGTGTCCTCAAGGATATCCTTCTTGCCCATGAGGTCCGCGTCCTCCAGGGCCATCTTGGCCGCAGCGACCGCATAACGGCTGTATATGGCGAGCTTGCGGGCCTCCTTGCCGTCCATATAGTTGCCCGCGTCGAATCCCTTGACCTCGGCGGCATATTTTACCTTGAAAGGCGTATTGTCATAGCGCGTGATTGTCGCAATCCCGCTCTTGCCCGACCTGATGGCGGCCCAAGTCTCGTCAACAGTGTTCCCTACCGGCGAAACACAGCCCATTCCCGTAACAACGACTCTACGCATAACATACACCTCTCGAATGATTGTATTCTGTTTTGACAAATTATCGCAAAATGTCAAAGTCTTGTCAATCGGTCAATCAGCATCCCCGGCATCCACCTCGAATTCTCCCGCACAGGGGCAATGTAGTTTTCTCTCTTGAGCATACGATTACCGTCCTCTGCCGGGCAATATATGCCATGCGTGCGAAATTGCCCCTTCCAGCTGGACAAGTTTACCGGAACGAGCAAAATCCTCCGGTAGGAACAGACAAAGCCGCTACTTCGTCTTCCGCCCCTGGTAGAACTCAAGGGCTATCGTCGCGTAGTTCCAGCGGGAAGACGGGGAATTCAGGCCGCTCGGGTATGAGTTCAGGACGGAGACCTGCTCCAGCTCCTCCCTCGTGCGGCTCATGCCCGCGTTGTAGGCGGTCGCAAGCAGGACAAGCCGGTCCTCGTCGGCCAGGTCGTTGAGCGAGAACTTGTCGGTGCAGATATCGATGAATGCGTAAAGGTAATCGCTCTCCCCGTCAATGCGGTTTATCCGTCCCACGCGGCGCAGCCTGTCCTTGAGCCGCTTGCTCGCGCCCCCAAAGTCTATGCCGGGGTAGCGGTCCTTGAGGCTGGCAGAAAGGCTCACGTAGCGTTCGATTGTCTCGGCGAAGGCGACGTTCATCTGGAAGTGCCCTGTCGTGCATCCGGTGAACGAGGGGGAAATGCCGTAGACCAGGCGGGTCACAAGCTGCTCCATCACGTTGCGGCCCCCGCTGTAGCGGAGCATCTCGGGAAAGACGATGGACAGGGCGAAGTCCGGGGAGGGCTTCCTGCGGTTCTCCAGGTTCGTGGATAAGTTCTTGTACAGAAGTAAGGCCGCCCGGAAGCTTTCTCCGTTCTCCCGGACATATGAATACAGGCCGTTCTCAGCATATGTGGCGGGGATCTCCGTCTCCATATCCATACTCCTTTCCCTTCCGCAGGAAACAAGCGGCAGCACGAGTGCAAGCACAAGCACCGGCAGCACATGAGGCAGAATGGATGTGAGGAGGCGGAGGAAAGCTTTCATTCCCTGATGGACAGGCTCCCCAGGATATCGTCGAAGTAGCTTTTCTTCTTGCCGTAAACCCCGTCAAAGACGGTCAGCACCATCAGGGTGTAGCTGCCGTCAGAAAGCCGGGTCAGCCGCTTGAAGTCGCGGGTCACGTTGCCTTCCGTCGGTTCCCAGAAAACGCTGTCCAGCTTGACGGTGTAATCCTTGACCGTGCACTTCCGCTGCTGCCAGAGGGTGTAGGAGGTGGAGCTGCCCTCGCCTAGTTTGCGGATCAGGATTTCCTGGAACTGGTCGGGGGAATCCTTGAAGCTGTCGGGGCGGGCAATCTCCGTCAGGGTCAGGAGCGCGCTGTCTCCCAGAAGGTACATGTTCTCCGTGCCCGGCTGCCAGCTGTCGTCCAGGCTGACGGTCTGGTGGCCGACGGTCACGGGCTTGGCCTTGGCGAATGCTTTCTTGCTGAACTTGCGGGTCTTGTCCTTTGGAATCCCCTTCATGCCTTTGTAGCTGCTGAAGGCAGGATCGGCGGAGTCGCTCAGAATTCCCACCGTCTCGACTGTCAGGATGTCTGTTCCGTCCAGTGAGGAAAGCCTTTCCAGGTTGAAAATCGGGATAAGGTTGTTGTAGGTTATCTTCACGTCGCCGCCGAACTGGGCGTGCTCGTCCGTGATGGTGACGGGCTCCGGGCTCATCATGTCGAACTTCTGCCTGCGCTCGGCAAACTCATAGAAGAAGTCGTGCAGGTAGTTCACGATATCGGCATCGTCCTGGCTTCCGTCAGAGCCGATGATGTTCTCGCCGGTCAGTTCTATGCTGTTGTTCTCCGCGTCAATCGTAAAGTAAATCGTGATGTCGCGCTCCGGGGTCTTGGAGGCCTTGTCGGCCGGGCAGTAGTACCTGGCCCCGTACGTTGACTCGTTGTAGTAGATGACCCCGACCAGGCTGGGAGTCTTGAAGCTGTTGTCACGGTAGTAGACGAATTCGCCCGAGTAATCCGGCGTGTAGCGCTTGACCAGCGGGATTGCTGTCGCGGACACGCACAGAAGGAGCGATGCGAGCAGGACGGAACAAAGTCTCTTTTTCATTTTTGCCTCCAAATATCCGTAACTCTACAATAGATTTTGCCTTTGTTCAATGCCTGTCAAAGCAGCACGCTGTGTATGTGGGTGATGGCCCCGGCGAGGGCATCGGCGGCATGGTCGGGCTTGGGTGCGGTCTTCAGGTTCAAAAGGAGCTTGACGTACAGCTCCACGGTCTCCTTGTCAGCGGAGCTCGTGCCGGTGACGGCGGTCTTTATCTGGTTGGGGGTGTACATCGTAAGGGGAATGGCCTGCTGTGCCAGGCAGAGGGTAATGACCCCCTTGGCCTCGGCGACCGCGAGCGCGCTCGACGTGTTCCGCGCGAAGTAGAGGGCTTCCATCTCTGCCTGGTCCGGCCGGAACTCGTCGATGACGGCAAGCAGGCGGTTGTATATGGCGAGGAGCCTGACGGAATGGTCCTCCGTGCTCGCTGTCTCAATCACGCCGTAGCTGATCATCCGGAGCTTGCCACCGCTGGACTCGACAATGCCGAAGCCCGTATTGGCAAGTCCGGGGTCTATTCCCAACACACGTATTTTTTTCATCGCGCCCTACCGCCCGTAAACTGACGGGGGCCGCCTTACACATCGTGTAATGGCGGCCCCCGCACATGAATTCAACCGTAGTTAAAGGTCCGGCGAAATTATGCTACGCTGTCCGGGTCGAAGCCCTCGGGGTATTCGACCGTCGTGTAGACATTCTGAACATCCTCGTCCTCTTCCAGCTTGCTGACCAGCTTTGCGACCTTCTTGGCCGTGTCGGCATCGACGGAAGTATACGCCTGGGGAACCATGGAAACCTCGGCAGAAAGGGACTCGAAGTTCTTCGCCTGCAGGGCCTCAAGTACCTTGTCAAACGCTGAGGGATCGGTCGTGACGGTGGTCACTCCGTCCTCGGTCGTTATGTCATCGGCACCGGCCTCAAGGGCGACTTCCATAATCTCGTCCTCGCTGACCTTCTCGGCATCGTACTCAATCACGCCCTTGCGGTCGAACATGCGGGAGAC
>CACYDQ010000239.1 GCA_902773215.1 uncultured Spirochaetaceae bacterium
AAGCCCCTCGTCATCATCTGCGAGGACATGGACGGTGAGGCTTTGGCCACGCTCGTCGTCAACTCCATCCGCGGCACGCTCAAGTGCTGCGCCGTCAAGGCCCCGGGCTTCGGCGACAGGAGGAAGGAGATGCTCCAGGACATCGCCATCCTCACGGGCGGAAAGGTCATCACCGAGGACCTCGGCCTCAAGCTGGAGAACGCTGAGATTGCCGACCTTGGACAGGCCAAGTCCGTCAAGATTGACAAGGACAACACGACGATCGTTGACGGTGCCGGGGACAAGAAGGCCATCGCCGACCGCGTTGCCGAGATAAAGAAGCAGATTGAGAAGTCCACGTCCGACTACGACAAGGAGAAGCTGCAGGAGCGCCTTGCCAAGCTCGCCGGCGGAGTCGCCGTCATCAACGTCGGTGCCATCACCGAGACCGAGATGAAGGAGAAGAAGTTCCGCGTGGAGGACACCCTCGCCGCTACCCGTGCCGCCCTTGAGGAGGGAATCGTCGCGGGAGGCGGAATTGCCCTCATCGCCGCCAGCAAGGTGCTGGACGAGAACACCGCCGGACTCGTCGGTGACGAGAAGGTCGGATTCAAGATCGTCAAGCGCGCGCTTGAGGAGCCCGTCCGCCAGATTGCCGACAACGCCGGTCTTGACGGTTCCGTCATCGCCGACAAGGCGAAGTCCGAGAAGCCCGGAAGGGGATTCGACGCTGCGAAGGGCGAGTGGGTTGACATGATGGAAGCGGGAATCATCGACCCGGCCAAGGTGACGCGTTGCGCCCTGCAGAACGCCGCCTCCGTCGCCGGCATGCTCCTGACGACCGAGTGCGCCATCACGGACATCCCCGAGCCGCCGGCTCCTCCGGCTGCCCCGAGCCCCGACATGGGCGGAATGTATTAATAGATAATACGGCACAATAAAAGAACCCCTGCTTCGGATATCCGGGGCAGGGGTTTTCTGTTTTGTGGCAGCAGGTGCGGGGATCTAGCGCTTCTGTGTGAAGGAGTCGGCGGGCATGATCGTGATTTCGACGCGGCGGTTGGCGGCGCGGCCCTCCGACGTCGAGTTGTCGGCGATTGGCCTGGTTCCGCCGTAGCCCCGTGAGCTGATGAGGCTCTTGTCGATTCCGATTGCAGTCAGTATGCTGACGATGCTGTTGGCACGGTCAATGCTCAGCTGCATCTGGCCGGTGGGCTTGTTCACGTCAGCCGTGTGTCCCTCCACTTTTATCGTGTAATTTCCCTTCGCGACGACATCCTTTATCTGCGCCGCAATGATGCCGACGCGCTCCTTGTCGTTGGGAAGCAGCTCGGCTGAGTCCGCGACGAAGTTCAGGTCCTGCACGGTAATCTGGATGCCGCCGGGGCCGTCCTTTATGACCGTATTGGGAACCTTGTCCTCGAAAACATACCGCAGTTTCTGGAGCTCCACGTAGTAGGAGGTGCTCTTGTCCGGCGCGCTGACCCGATGGGAAATCTGCTCCTTGCCGAGGAGGATAGCTATTTTGCCCTGCTGAAGCAGCTTGAGATTCTCCGGGACCGTGGCGATGCGGAGGTAGTCCTCGCTGGAGATAATCGGATCGCAGCGGTACACGCCGAAGACCTGCTCCGCCGTAATCCAGAGAGGGTCATCGCCGACCCGTTTCTCAAAGTCCTTGTCATTCACGTCCGTGAAATATGAGTTGATTCCCTGCCTGGACGCTATCTTGGGGTCAACCATGTTGCGCTCGTAGACCAGGGTCATGTTGGAGTCGTAGACCTTGGGGAAGAGGCAGGGATCCACCAGGCTCTCGACGAACTCACCGTGGACGGGCAGCATGCCCCTCGCGTCTATGACGATTCCGGTATAAGCGCGGCTCGCGATGCGGGCGATTGGCTTCTGCTGGGTGTAGGGACTTTTGTGCTTGACGAAGAGCGAGCCTATGTCCTCCAGGCGTATCGTGTGCTCGGTCAGGAGCCTGTCGCCCCCGTTCTGGAAGTAGGCGGGTGTCTCCTTTGCGTTGTCGATGATGCGGGTCAGCTCCTCAAGCGTCAGCGAGCCGTCCAGGACCATATCGCTGAGCGTCCTCGTGTCATCCACGTAGACCGACAGGAGGGGATCCTTGATGAGGACGGGGAGCTCCATCTTTACCTTGTTGACGGCGGCGTTCTTGCCTGACGGCATGGGAATGCCCGCCTTCACGATATCCATGGAGACGTTGGAGGTAAACGTCCCCTTCCTCCAGTCTATCTTGCTCGAAGAGAAGAGCACGGCGTTGGCCTCGTCCTCGCTCGCGCTGTTTCTGGCATCCTGCCGGGCCTGCTCCTCGTCAACCTTGTCATAGTAGAGCATGTCGCGGCCGGAGCTTTGTGCCGTGAGCCGACCTGCCGAAAGAAGCAGATTTGAGAGAATCAGAGCCGAAAGGAGTAGTCTTTTGTTCATTTAAAATGCCTCGGTTTATTATCGGAATCCAAACATAAAAGGTTGAATCCTGCGGTTTGGTTACGGACGGGGCAACCCGGCGGGCAGCCTGTCAGGCCTTCCCAGCCGGGCTTTTTCTGAACGACCTTGGCCCTGCGTATACCGGCCTAGTTCCCGGTCAGGCGGGACTCGCACTCCCGGTACAATGCGGCGGTCTTGTCCACGATGTCCTGAGGAATCGTCTTGATGTCCGCGGATCCGGCGAGCTTGTTGTCCTTGAGCCAGTCGCGGACGAACTGCTTGTCATAGCTTGCGGGGGACGTGCCGATCTTATATGTGTCCTTGTTCCAGAAGCGGCTGGAGTCCGGGGTCAGCACCTCGTCGCCGAGCACGAGCTCCCCGTCCTCGTCCAGGCCGAACTCGAACTTCGTGTCCGCGATGATGATGCCCTTGGAATAGGCATAGTCGTAGCAGCGCTTGTAGATGCCGAGGGCTGCCTTCTCAATCTTGCTTCCGAGCTCCTCGCCGAGGTCCTTCTTCATCGCGTCGAGCGTCACGTTGATGTCATGGCCCTCGGCGGCCTTGGTGCTCGGGGTGACGAGCGGCTCGTCCAGCCTTTCTGCCTGCTGGTAGTCCTTCGTGAACTTGGTCCCGAGGAAGGGCTCCCCCTTCTTGTAGGCCTCGTACATGCTACCGAACATGTAGCCGCGGACGATGACCTCGTAGGGAACCATCCTGAGCTTCTTGACGAGCATGGCCCTGCCCTCGAACTCAGGCTTCTGGAAATCGGCGGGCATGTCCTTCAGGTCGCTGGAGATGAAGTGGCTCTTCACGATGTCCTTGGTGTAGCCGAACCAGAACTGGGAGAGGGCG
>CACYDQ010000240.1 GCA_902773215.1 uncultured Spirochaetaceae bacterium
TGGTCTTAAGTTTCTTCCATTATAATGCCATTCCCCGCCGGAAAGGTCGCCTTTTAGGCGACTTTTTTGGACTTTTTGGCAGTAGTCCTCGGGCCGTACGGTTTGCAATCTGGCAGCAAGCACCGTTCCCAGCCTCTTTTA
Source organism: uncultured Spirochaetaceae bacterium (assembly GCA_902773215.1). Taxonomy (GTDB): domain Bacteria; phylum Spirochaetota; class Spirochaetia; order Treponematales; family Treponemataceae; genus Treponema_D. The sequence goes on from CACYDQ010000240.1 coordinate 142, forward strand.
TAGCCTCTGGCACAGGAATCTGCCTGTTATGGGGCATCTTCTGTGTTTCAGTGTGTATCACACGCTTGTTATTATACACCAAAACACAGGAATCGCAAGCAAAAACGTGGGATGCTGGGGCCAGGGCGGTTCGATGACTTTGACAAACTGTAATACAATGTATACAACTTATTACGAAGGAGGTACAATCTATGCCGATGACCGCAACCGTAACATTCAGGACGACACCGGAGCTTAAGAATAGGGTCAGTCTTCTTGCGAAGGAGACCCGCCGGTCAACAAGCTTTTTTTATAACCAGCTTTTGGAGAATTACCTCGATGACCTTGGAGGATATCTATCTTTCAGAGAAGGTTCTTGCCGACATACGCAGTGGGAAGGAGGAGACCATTCCTGCTGAGGATGTCTATAAGGAACTTGACCTGTGAAGGTTGAATATTCGGCGACAGCCGTAAAAGAGCTTAGAAAGCTCGACAAGCCCATCCAGAGGCAAATAAAAGAATATATGGAAGACGTTGCTGCGCTCAAAGACCCGCGTTCGAGGGGGCATGCCCTTGTTGGGAATCTCGCGGGTCTCTGGAGGTACAGGGGAGGGGATTTCCATGTGGTATGTGAGATACAGGATACAAAAATCCTCATTACGATATTGCATATAGCGGACAGAAAGGAAGTTTACAGGTGAATGCCAAGGCATGTCACCTCCGGGCGGGTATGGTGCCGTCCGCATACAGCGCGTAAATCCAGTCCGCCGCCTCCTTGTCCCCCTGTCCGAGCGCCTTCCCGAAACATTCCAGCGCGAGGTCGGGGTTCTTGTCCGTTCCTATCCCGTGCATATAGGCAATGCCCAGGTCGCGTATCCCGTGGAGATGCCTCACTGTCTCCGCATCTCCATGCGAGCAGAAACGCTTGAGCCAGAGAAAGGCTGCATCCTCATCCTTCTCCGTCCCGAATCCGTCAAGGTATGCCAGGTACAGCTTGTGCATCGCCGGGGCATCCCCCGCCTCAGCCTTCGTCTTTAGCTCCGCAAACTCCTCTTCCGCCGATAAAACCCGCCCGTCCATTCCGCCCCTCCCCTGCCGAAGATGGCTCAAGTATAGCGGATGTACGCGCCGGAAAGGTCGCCTGTCAGGCGACTTTTTGCATTCACAGCGCATCCTTGGGGCAGTTCCGTTTGCATTCCATGCACAGGATGCATTCCGTCCCGTTCTCACGCTTCCGTGAATTGTCCGTCATGTCCACGTTCATCGGGCATACCCGCCTGCACTTCCCGCAGGATATGCATTTCTCTTTGTCGCATTTTATCCGTATCAGCGAAAAGTAACTCATCGGCTTCAGGAAAACGGTTATCGGGCAGATGTATTTGCAAAACGCCCTGTTGTCCTTGAAGGCGAACGCCAGCACAATGCTGATACCGTAGTACGCTATATTTCCGATTACGAATGCCCAGAACATGATGCGTTCGATATTTCCTACTTTTGCAAGGAACAGTGCCGACACGAATATAAGCGAGGCGGCAAACATGACATAGCGGATCCAGCCCAGCTTTCTTCTGGGGCTATTTGATTCCTTGAACGGGAGGAAATCCAGCAGCATGGCCGTCCAGCAGGCATATCCGCACCAGCCCCGCCCGAAGATGAGCGGACCGAATATCTTTGCGACGGCATAATGTATGGTCGCGGCCTCAAAGGCACCCGTAAAGAGATAATACCAGAAGCCCTCAATCTGCATGTTTTCCTGGCAGACAAGTCCGAGATACACCAGCATATACAAGCCGACAAGCAGTTGCACTACCCGCCTGGCATGTATATATTTCTTTATGAAAAGCAGCATTCCCAGCGATATGGCTACGCCTATATAGCTGAAGTTAAACAGATAGAATACGTTGTCCTTTGTCAGCCACAGGGTTATGGCCACCGCCTCGAATACCGCCAGCATCAGTATTGGCAACCTGTACTGTTTCATACATCCTCCTTGCCACGGTTAAGCACCCGCTCCTCGGGAGACTTCTTGGATTTGTCAAACGCTATGCCCATTGCTTTCCCCTGCGACATACAAGTATATACCAAAACACAGGAAAATCAAGCAAACGTGCCGGATTCTGGACGCGCGTAACGGCTGTTCGGCTCGCGCGTAACGGCTGTTCGGCTCGCGCGTAACGGCTGTTATGGACGCGCGTAACGGCTGTTCGGGTGTGTCCAGAACAGCCGGGCAGACAGTTACTTCTCTACTATTGTAACCGCCTTAATTCTTCCACAGGCAAATCGACAGCCTGGGCGATTTGGCTTTCAGACAGCCCCATCCCTGCGAGCCGTTTTATCGTGTTCTTCTTTTCGTTGAGCTCACCTGTTTTTATGCCTTCTTTTATGCCTTCCTTGCATGATGCTTCGAGTCCGGAGAATCGGTCTCGTTCCGCCAGCTCCTGCCGGTACTGTGCCATCCACAGGTCGCGGTTTGCGTTGATAGCTGAAAGAGATTTCTGTGCCTGCATAAGCCCATTCTAGCACTTCTTGCGGGATTTGACCAGTGGCAGAAAGGCTTTAGTCCGAGCAACATCGATGGTCTAGGTTTTCCTATGTCCGCTATGATTGTTGCCAAGAATGACATAAATACCCCTTCCTACACAATCTCAAGTATCACTTTTACCAGTCCTGTTTCTTTCCGGTTTCGCCAATGGTTGGTTGACCGGATGTTTCCCCTCAGGTTCGAGGATTCAGTAAAGTTATGGGCATCCCACAGTTCCGTCCGTGACCTGCCGTCTTGATAGACCCAGGTCCTCTTGGCAATCTTTTTCTGGAGCAGAAGCCGCCTGAATTGGCCTTCGCTCGGAGGAACAAATTCGATTGTGGTATTTCCTGCAAAAATCGGTTTCGGAGGAATTGCTGTAGCAGCCGGTGTTTCAGTTGAAGCATCAACAGGTGCAACGGCATATCCGCCAGAGGTGAATGATGACGTATCATCAAATTTCAGCAGTCCGAATATGTCCAGCATCTTTGCGCTTCGCAGGAAAAGCTCCGACGTGTCGGCATCCGCGGAAGATGACGTGAGCGTTGGTATCAGGATGGAATTCTTGAACTCTTCGTTAGCGACATATTCAAATTTCACCTTCTCTTCGTCCGAGAAATCGCGGTTCAGCACCGTGAAATATTCACGTATGGTCTCGTCCGTAGCGGGATTCACTTTAGGCGAGGCGAAGATTACCTCATAGGAGTGCTTCGGGAAATATCCGAGTCCAATCAGGTATGACTCTGTGAAAGTCTTTCTGTAAATTCCTAAAAAGTAGGCACTGTGGTAAAATAAACACAGGAGCCTTACTTATGGCAAAAGAAA
>CACYDQ010000241.1 GCA_902773215.1 uncultured Spirochaetaceae bacterium
CCGGTCATCCCGGAGACGGCGGTGCTGGAAAAGTCCGGGACCAAGTACATCTATGTGGTCAACGCGGACGGGGCGACCGTCAGCCAGCGGAAGATAACCCTGGGGAACAGCGTGGACGGCTACGTGCAGGTGACGGGCGGCGTCATCACCGGCGAGAAGATGGTCATAGAGGGAATGAACTCCCTGGGCGAGGGGTCTGCCATCCGCGAGGTTGCGGCGGGAAAGTAGGAAAGGGATAGTATGCTAAGCGAAAAGACACTGCGCCACCCCATCCTCATGCTGATGGTTTTCCTCATGCTGCTGATAATCGGCCTGTTCACCATCTCGAACATATCGATTGCGCTCTTCCCGGACATCGACATGCCCTACCTGATGATTTCGTCGTCCTACACGAATGCCGACCCGGAATCCGTGGAGAACTCCGTCACCAAGCCGATTGAGAACGCGCTTGTCTCCATAACGCACCTGGAATCCATCTCCTCCACCTCGTCCGAGGGTCGCAGCACCGTCTCTCTGGAGTTTGCATACGGAACCGATCTGGACCAGGCGGCCAACGACGTGCGCGAGAAGCTGGACAGGGTGACGCGCTCGCTGCCTGACAACGTGAACCCGACGATACTGAAGATGAACATGTCTTCGGATTCCATCATGCGCATCGCCCTGCGTGGGAATCGGTCTGCGGATGACCTGAAGCGCTATGCGGAGAACGTCGTCGTCGACATCCTTGAACAGGCGGACGGTGTGGGCGAGGCCTCCGCGATGGGAGGCCGCACCAAACTCGTGCGCGTGGAGCTGGAACTGAACAGGCTTCAGGCATACGGCATGACCCTCTCGCAGGTGTCCTCGTCGCTTGCCAAGCAGAACGTCGATTTGGGCGGCGGTTCCATCACCGAGGGCATCCTGGACTATTCGATCAGGACGGCTGGGCTGTATTCGAGCATCGAAGAGATAAACAATACGGTCGTCACGACCAAGAACGGCTACGACATCAAGCTGTCCGACCTGGGGCGCGCCTACATGGGCTTCGGCGATGCTTCCAACGAGGTCTACATAAACGGCGAGCCGGGGGTTTACATCTCCATCTCCAAGCAGTCCGGTGCGAATACCGTCACGGTCGCCGACGCGGTCTACAAGAAGATAGAGGAGGTGGAGAAAGTCCTGCCTTCCGACATCCACCTGGAAATCATCAGCGATTCCTCCGAGTCCATCCGCGACACGCTGAGCACCTTGTTTGACGCGGCATGGCAGGGCCTCGTCCTCGCGGTCATCATCCTCTACCTCTTCCTCTGTTCCATGAAGAGCACGATAATCATCGCGATTTCGATTCCCCTTTCCATCGTCATAACCGTCCTCTGCATGAACTTCGCGGGCATCACGCTGAACCTCGTTACCCTTACGGGGCTTATCCTGGGGGTAGGTATGATAGTCGATGCGTCCATCGTCATGATAGACAACATCTACACCTACCGTTCGCGCGGCGCGAAGCCCCGGGTTGCAGCCGTTCTCGGAAGCTCCGAGATGCTCATGTCCGTCTTCTCCGGCAACCTGACGACGATCTGCGTCTTCGTCCCCTTCCTCTTCTTCCTGAAAGACCTCGGCATGATGGGGCAGCTGTTCAAGGGCATCATCTTCACGGTCGTCATCTCGCTCGTCTCATCCCTCTTCGTCGCAATTTTCCTGGTGCCGGTACTGGCGGGCTACTTCCTGCCGCTGACGAACAGGAACGAAAAGCCCCTGCGGAACCCCTTCTTCAAGGTTTTCTACGCCGCGCTGAACAAGGTGCAGGACATCATCCGCGACTACTTCTACCGGCCCGTCCTCAAGGCCGCCCTGAACCACCGGCTGATTACGATCCTCATCTGCTGCACTGCCCTCATCGTCTCCCTGATGATGATTCCGACGATGCGCATCAGCATGATGACGGGTGGAAGCGATTCTTCCGTCACGCTCAGGATTACGCTCCCGCTCGGTACGACCCTCTCCGAGACTTCCCGCGTCGTCAACGAGTTCCAGGAGATAATCAAGGAGGAGGTGAAGGGCTACAAGACCCTCATCGTGACGACGGGATCCGGCGGACGCAACGGGGGCAGCAACAGCGGCTCCATAGAGATTGTCCTGCCTGAAAGTTCCGAGCAGATAGACAACTCTCAGACCATACAGGGCAAGCTGCGTCCGCATTTCGCGGACTTCCCGTCCGTAACCTTCAGCTTTGGCCGCGGCATGAGGCAGCAGATGGCGGGTGATGACCTGGATGTAGTCTTGCGTTCCGCCAGCCTGAGCGATGCCATGGGGGTCGCCGAGCAAATCGTGGACGTGATGAATTCCATCGAGGACATCGGAGAGCCTTCCCTGGACACGGACGACGGGCTTCCGCAGATGGAGATTGTCATAAACCGTACCAGGGCATACAACTTTGGCGTGAGCGTCAGCGCGGTCGCGAGCGAGATACAGGCCTGTATTGAGGGTAAGACCGTCACGACATATACCCAGGGAGGAGACGACTACTCCGTCAAGGTGATGCTCCGCGACGAGGACGTGAAGTCCGTGCCCGATCTTGAGCAGATTTTCGTGCAGGGATCCAAGGGCCTTGTAGCCGTTTCCAACGTCGCGACTGTGATCAAGGGCTACGGCCCTGTGACAATCCGCCGCGAGAACCGCAGCAGGATCATCCACATCACTGCAGGAATCCTGACGCAGACGAACGCGAACGTCGTCGAGGACATGCTGAAAGAAAAAATCGCGGATACCTTTGTCATCCCGGATTCCGTGAGCGTCAGCTACGAGGGATCATGGAAGACGATGAACGAGCAGACGAATGTCTACGGCAAGATTATCCTGCTCGCCATCCTGCTCGTCTTCGCGGTTATGGCGGCGACGTACGAGAGCTTCAAGGCCCCGCTCATAAACATCACGACGATTCCTTTCCTTATAATCGGTGTCGTCGCCATTTACAAGATAACCGGGCAGACTGCATCCATGCTTTCTGCCATCGGAATCATCATGCTGGTCGGAATCGTCGTCAACAACGGTATCATTTTGGTTGACTACACTAACCTGCTGATTGACCGCGGCTACAAGATGAAGGAGGCGTGCCTGGAGGCCGGGACCAGCCGCCTGCGCCCCGTCTTGATGACGACGCTTACGACGATCCTCGGCATGCTCCCCATGTGCTTCGCGACGAGCGGAAGCGCGGGCATGGTGCAGCCGATTGGCGTGGCGGTCGTCGGCGGACTGACCAGCTCCACCTTCATCACGCTCTTCTTTATTCCGGTGCTCTACTCCCTCATCATGCGCGAGAAGAAACAGAAGAAGAGCCGCATACAGGTAGACCTGCCATCGCTGGATGAGGGGGCAGAGGCCGTTTCGCTTTCGCCGGAGGTCTCGGTTCTTCCTGCGGATGCGGATGTTGCACCGGGAGATCCTGCCGGATGGACCAGTGATGCTCAGCCGGAAACCGCCCTCACAGACATACCCCCCGCGACCTCCGAGCATATCGGATATCAGGTTGCTGATGACGAGATCGACTTTGAGGACGGCATAGACGGTATTGATGACTTTATCCTTGCGGATGAGGACGAAGGTCTAGACCAGCCGAACCTCTGGGCCGCCATAAGCGTGGAGGAGATAGAGAAAACCACGGGGCCGCTCGGTGACGAGAAAGAGATGCGGGACGTGGAGTTCCGCGAACCGGAATACCCTTCCCCCGGACAGTCTTTCCCGCATGTCGAAGCTGACACTCCGGCTGAGCTTGAGGTCGAGGCAGTGCCGGAGATCCCCTCCGCCGCTGAAGAGCAGCCTGTTCCGGTCGTCGATCAGGATCCCGTCTCCGCCACAAGCTGGGCGGATACAGCTGACGAGGAAGAGGACGATATTGACCGTGCCATAGATGCGGCCTTTGATGCCGCGGATGATGACGGGGGCGATGCGGACGGCTGGTCGGACTTCCTTGACGAGGACGACGCTGAGGCGGCTGTGCCAGAGGCATCCGGGCTTCCTGTTTCTGATCCTGTGCCTGCCCAAGAAACTGCGGTGGCGGACGAGCCTGAGCCGGAGATTGTGTCCGTGCCGGAACTGGAATCCGAACCGGGCTTTAACGAGGTTCCCGGGGAGACAGTTGTTTCCGAGTCTCCTGCCCCTGACTTTGACGAGGTTCCCGAGGAGACAGTTGTCTCCGAGCCTCCTGTCCCTGACTTTGACGGGGTTCCCGAGGATACTGATTTTGAGACGGAGCCTGTTCCCGAGCTTGCCGACGGGGACTTTACGGAAGTTCCCGAGGAGACGGTCGTGGACATGGCCAGTGAGTCCCCTGTTTCTGAAATTGAGCCGGAAGCTGAGCCTGAGCCCGTCGTTCCTGAGATGGAGGCTGTTCCTGAACTGACCGAGGAAGACTTTGAGCCTGAGCCGGAGGTTGTGCCTGTGCCGGAACTGGAATCCGAGCCGGACTTCGACAAGGATCCCGAGAAGACCGATATCTCCGAGCCTCCCGTATCAGATTTCAACGTGATCCCTGCGGGGACTGAATCTGATACGGATGAAAGTGACGGGGAACCTGCCGTTCCGGCTGTGGAGCTTGAACCGGAGACAACAGGTCCGGAATCCGGGCCTGAGCCTGAGTGGATGTTTGAGACTGCATCCAGCGAGCCGCGTCTGGATGAAGATGATGCGGAGCCCCTGGCGGATCCGGCAGAGGATATTGCGACGGCGTCGTTACCCGCCGAAGAAGCAGCCCTGATTCCTGCCGCTGAGGAGGAGCCTGTTCCTACGATGGAGCTGGAATCGGCCCCCGCCGAGAAGGTGCCTCCGGCCACAGCAGTGCCTCCGGCCACAGCAGTGCCTCCGGCCACAGCAGTGCCTCCGGCCACGGCAGTGCCTCAGGCCACAGCAGTGCCTCCGGCCACGGCAGTGCCTCCGGCCACGGCGGTGCCTTCGGCCACAGCAGTGCCTCCGGCCACGGCGGAGCCGGTCGTCGTGAATCCGGATCCTGCGCCCAAGCCTGTCCCCCGGCCTGTTCGCAAGGTTATGCCTAAGAAGGACAATGCCGTCTCCAACGACCATCATGTGGCGAACTTCAAGCGGATGAACCGTATAGCCGCGTTGCCTTCCGTTGCGAACGACAAGAAGGTTTCTGCGGGAAGCTTCGTCGCATACAAGCCGGTATCCGACCGCTAGGAGGAGTGAGCGAAGCAAATGTACAGGCTGGAAATAATTGCCAACAAGTCCGTCGAGGACGATATCATTGAAGCCCTAGAGCAGTATGTTCCGGGCATTCTCTATACGACCGTTCCCCTTGCCTACGGAAGAGGTGGAAACGACCGCAAACTGGGGACGCCGACTTGGCCTGAGACGAACTTCGTGATGATAAGTTATATAGAAGATGCATCCCTTCTCACGGTAAAGGCCGTGATGAAGGGCGTGAAAGATAAGTTCAAAGGAGAAGGAATCAAGCTTTTCTGCATAAAGGCGGAGGATTTGTAGGCCTCTGCTGCTTCTTCATTTTTTTGTCCTGACAGAGGCAAGCGACAGAAGGAGCGACAGGCCCATCCCGATGAGCGTCAGGTACTGCATGATGGCGGCGGGGAGGCCGAGCGCGAGCAGGGGGGCGGTAAAATACGTCCCGGCCAGGCCGAACAAGCCTCCTGCAACGACGGCACAAAGCCATATTCCCTTTTTGACCCCATATTTCGTGTGTGCGAAGATTGCGACCGTCAGCGGAAATATGACTCCGGGCGTGTATACCGAATAGGCCCCGGTCAGCAGGCTGAGTATGTCGCCTTTGCCCCACAAGGCGAGCGCGAGGGCGAGCAGCCCCAGCAGGAGCACCGCCATGCGGGCCCAAGACACGCGGTCTTTCTTGAGTATGTCTTTCGCCAGGATGCTGGAGGCGTTTATAAGGCAGGTATCCGTCGAGGACAGGATTGCGGAAAGCAGCCCGAACAGGAGGACGACGGCAATCGGCCGGGGGAGGAGGGAGACTGCATGGAGCAGGGCGGATTTGCCCGCAAGCTCCTCCGCGCCCGTATTGAAGCGGAGCCACATGCCGGTCATCGTGATGAGGAATGCGAATGCGAGCAGGACGAGCCCCGCGGTGAAGGCGGATTTTTTTGCCGTCGCCCCGTCCTTGGAGATGAAGTTCCGGGACAAGATGTCCGGCCCCAGGAAGTATACCCCGCCGATGATGAAGAACTGCATGAAGAGATTGAAGGGCCGGTAAGAGGAGTTCAGAAGCTCCATGTTCTGCGGAATGTCCGCCGTGTTCCCGCCCTTTATGAAATACAGGAAGAACGTGCAGGAGACGATGCCTGCCATGATGATGGCGAGCTGGATCTTGTCCGTCTTGACAACGGACAGCTGTCCGCCCGTCATCGTGTATGCGATGACGATGAGGGCGACGACGGCGAATATCGCACGGCTGTTCCTGCCGAGCGCGAACGTAATCAGGTTGTTCATGGCGACCAGCTGTCCCGCTATGACGCCGACCCAGGAGACGACGATGACGGCGGCGATGAGCAGCTGCGCTTCCTGTCCCGCCGTTTTGCCTGCCAGGTCGGGGAGGGTGTCCGCATCGATTTTCCTGACCCGTTCCGAGATGAGCAGGGACTGGAGCACAAGGCCCGCCGCTCCGAAGACGAGCCACCATATCCCGGGGAAGCCGATTTTGTACACGGTGTCGGTGATTCCGATCGTCGTGGATGCACCGAGCATCGTGGCGAGCAGGGTCATCACGACCGGGAAGAGCCCCTGCCGTTTGCCTGCCGTTGAATAGTCCGTGAAGGTTCTGATGTTCTTTATGTCAC
>CACYDQ010000242.1 GCA_902773215.1 uncultured Spirochaetaceae bacterium
ATAGACTTCAATCCTATTTTCACGGACAAAGGAAACTATGCAAACTCAAACATTACTATCCTCTCAGACCGATGAGGACTTCAACAAGGCCCGCAACAAGGCACTGTTCAACGAGATACAGCACCTGCTGAAGCCGGATGAGGCAACCCTCATCTCGTTCTCCGACATACGCAAGCTCCTCAAGCCAAAGAACGAGGTCTACGTGGGGATGCAAATAGTCCCTGTGGACAAAATCGTCGGCAGCGAAGGCCGCTACAAGGACTTCGACAACCACTTCTTTCCCAAGAGCCGCTTCCTAAAAAGCCGCTGGGAGCACGTGGACATGGCGCACCTGCAGGACATCACCCTGCCCCCGATAAGCCTCTATGAGGTCGGTGGCCTCTACTTTGTCCGCGACGGCAACCACAGGGTCTCCGTGGCAAAGGCACAGGGGGTGGAGAACATCGATGCGGACGTAGTAAGCCTCCAGAGCGAAATCAAATTCAAGTCCGGTATCTCCAAGCAGGACATGGTGAGGCAGGTCATAAACTACGAGAAACGGGTCTTCTACGCAGAGACAGCCTTCGGGGACATAACGGACTGCTGGACCCTGGACTTTTCGACCACAGGCCAATACGACCTCATCTACAACCACATCCTCATCCACAAGTACTATATAAACCAGGGCGTGCAGGGAGAAATTCCCTTTGAAGATGCGGTGACGAGCTGGTACCAGAACGTTTACCTGCCGGTCATACAGGTGATTGAGCGCCAGCATATCATCCGCATGTTCAAGGGCAGGACCAAGAGCGACCTCTACATCTATCTGATAAAATACTGGGACGAGCTCAAGCAGAAGTTCGGCAACGACTACAGCCTGGATCTCGCGGCAAGGAGCTTCAAGGACGAGAGCAGGAAGCACACCATTTTCGGAAGGATAAAAAACGCCGTCGCCCGCAGGAACATGAAGAAGCTGCTCACCTCCTCAGACAGCGCCCAACAGCAGGACTAGGGCGGCTTCAGGCCAAAGTCCCCAGGCAGTCCAGCTCCCCTCCAGAGGATATCGACTCCGCAAGGCAGTCCCCGATGACAAGGCTGACGAGACTGCCGCTCGCAGGCTCTGCTTTGCCTTCAAGCGGGCACTCGACGTGCAGGTAGTTGCCGGTCACCGCGTGCAGCACGCCTGCTTTCTGGCTCCGGCTCTTCTCCACGACCGCCGTGAGCGTCCGGCCCTCCCACTGCCTCGCATAGGCAATCTTTCCCTCGACAGCTTTTTGCGTAAGCCATGCGACCCGCTCCCCCTTGACGCGTTCAGGAACCTGTCCTTTCATGTGCTGGGCGGGGGTTCCGGGACGGGCAGAGAAGGGAAAGGCGTGAATCCACGCGAAAGACGACCGCTCGCAGAGGGCTTGCGTCGCGGCAAAGTCTTCCTCGCCCTCGCCGGGAAAGCCCGCAATGATGTCGCAGGAAATGAAGGGATTCTCTTTTATGGACCGCAGTCTCTCTATGGCCTGGTCCACGTGCGAAAGGGAATGGGGCCGCTTCATAGCCCTAAGGATTCCGTCGCTGCCCGACTGTATGCTCAGGTGGAAGAAAGGCTGCACGCGGGGGTGGGAAAGGACGGCGCACAGCCTCTCATCAATGCTTTCGGGGTAGAAGCTTGAGACTCGGAAAAAGAGCCGGTCCGTACCCGCAAGCACGTTTTCCAGAAGCAGGGCAAAGCCCCCTGCCCTGCCCTGCCCGTCCGTTCCCCGCCACTGGCTCAGGTTCACGCCGGTAAGCACGATCTCGCTGGCACCAGCCCGCTCCAGATCCTGGGCGCGAAGGACGGCATCTTCGAGCGGCAGGGAGACAGATGCCCCCCGAGCAATGTGTATACGGCAGTAGGAGCACTCGCAGTCGCAGCCATCCTGCACTTTCAGGCTCGCCCTGCTGTGCTTCTGGAAGACGCTCGTATAGAGGGTAAAAGCATTGGCGGGAGGAAGCTTCCGCTTTGTGGCAAGGGGAACAGGGGCTGACCGGGAAACTGCATCGGCAATGAACGAATCCAAGGCATCATGCAGGAACCGTCCCTCCTCCACGGAGAGGACAGCCCCCTGCCCCATTTCCTCAGGAAGCAGGGAAAGGACAAACTTTCCCGTGCCGGGGACAACGGAAATCCGATCCGGGCATATCGCCCGTATAGCACCGGCATCCACTGCGGCCCAGCAGCCGGTCACGATGATAAGGGCGAGCGGAAATCTGTCCAGCATCAGGCGGATAAGCCTCCGGGCCTTCTGCTCCGCCTTGCCCGTCACCGTACAGGTGTTCAGCACGGCAAGAATGACCCCGGTTGATACCGGAGTCGTAGCCGTAAGGCAGTCCATTTCTATGAGAAAACCCGCTTTGGAGAAAAAACGGGCCGCCCCTTCGCTCTCATCGTGGTTCAGGCGGCAGCCCAGCGTCTCGAAGTGTATCGTCCCGGGCACCCGGCCAAGGCCTACAGGTGTTTCTGACACCGTTCCTTTCCGCTTTTTGCGTCCGCCAGGTTCGCGTTCAGGGAGAGGGCCTTGTCATAGGCCTCTATTGCGGACGTATATTCCTTGCACATCTCGCGGGCATAGCCGAGCCTGGTCCAGTAATCGGCCCGCTCGGGTTTATTCCTGACGGCAGTCGTCAGCGCAATGTCGGCATGCTGGAACTTGGACTGCTTTATATAAATCTCGCCCATGAAGTAGTAAGAGAGAACATAATCCCCCTCGCTCTCACGGGCATTTGAAACATATCGCTGGAAATATGAGAGGGCGGCATCGTTTTTGCCGAGGTAATATTCGGCCTCGCCCAAAGCCTCTATAATCCGGATGTCGTAAGAATTCTCCTTGCGGGCCTGAAGTCCCCGTTCCTCCGCCTGAAGGTAACGCTTCTGCCTGAGCAATGACCAGATGAGGACACTGTATGCGTCCATGTTAGCGGGATTCGCCTTTATCTCCTGCTCACATATCGCGATGGCGGCATCATACTGCCTGTTCCTGTACATCTGGAGGGCATCCTTCTGGAGCACGGACTGGGAGGAAACAGCAAACGGCATCCCTGCCAGCAAGGTTACCATGCACAAGCACCTCAAGAGAACAAAACGTATCTTTGCCATTACAGGGTACCCTCCTCCGGAGCGCCCGACGGCCCCCCGTCATTCCCGGCAGACGAAAAGCTGTCTTCCAGCATCGTGCACTTGCCAGAGAACGAGGCACCGCTCTCAAGGACGACCTTGCGGGACGAGATGTCCCCCCTGACGGACCCCGATGCCGCAATGTAAATCAGCTGGGCAGCATCTATGTCACCGGTAACTTTACCCCGGATATAAACCCGGCTGGAAACAATATCGGCCTCCACGACCGCCTCTGTGTCTATGAGCAGGTCACTCGCCGACTTAATGTGGCCCGAGACCCTCCCTTTTATGAAAAAAGGCTTGTCAAAGCTTATGTTTCCCTTGAAGCTAATGTCCGAGGAAAGGACCGTGTCGAAGTCCTCCTCGTCCGTGTCAAACTTATCCAGGGCCTTTCCGTTTATATCTGTTGCCATTTGTGTATATTGTAACGATTAACCGTCCTCTCGTCAATTCCTTGTTTTTCTCCTGCGATACTTGACAAAAAAACGCATAATTTGCAAAATAACGTAAAAGGAAGTATATATATGAATGATGATGATATATTGACGATAGACGAAGTGGCCAAATACCTGAGGGTCAGCGAGCGGACCGTATACGAATGGGCACAGAAAGGAGACATTCCGAGCGGAAAGATAGGGACGGTCTGGAGATTCAAGAAAACCGAGATCGAGAAATGGGTCAACGACAAGCTCTCCTCATCCCAGTCCGTCAAGAGCGTGGATGTTTCCGTCCAGATAAAGAACATCATATCCCCGGAAAGAATCGTCTTCATGAGCCATCCGACACGGAACGACTCCCTGATAGAACTGGCGGAGAACCTTGCCACTGCCCCTCAGGTGAAGGATGCGAGGGAACTCCGGAAGGAAATTCTCAAGCGGGAGGAGCTGATGTCCACGGCCATAGGCAGGGGCATAGCGATTCCCCATGTAAGGCTCGCTTCCGTCACGGATCTCGTGATGTCCGTCGGCATCTCCACCGTCGATGTCATTGACTTCAACCCGATAGACGACGTGCCCGTCCGCCTGATGTTCATGATTGCAGCAGCCTACAACCAGCACAGCTATTACCTGCAGACGCTCTCTTACTTCAGCGCGAAGCTCCGGAGCCCAGAGCTGCACGATGCCCTGCTCAAAGCCGGCAGCCCCGAGGAAGCCTATAAGCTCCTGATACAATAACTAGTCCGGCCTGCAAAAATAATTTGCGGGGCAGACAGCCCGGGAGCAAAAAAAGGCCGTCTGAGGGTAAACCCTCAGGCGGCCTTTTTATATCATCACACGAACCCTTGTCCTAGCGCTTGTTCACCCGGTCCTTCAGGGCCTTTCCTGCCTTGAACTTAACGTTCTTGCAGGCCGCAATCTTAATCTCTTCGCCCGTCTTCGGATTGCGTCCGGTACGGGCTGCCCTCTTGCCCACCTCAAAGGTACCGAAACCGATGAGCTGCACGGATTTTCCCTTGCCAAGCTCCTTTGAAACATTCTCGATAAAAGACTTCAAGGCTGCCTCAGCATCCTTCTTTGTAAGCCCAGTGTCCTTCGCTATGGCATCCACAAGCTCAACCTTACTCATCTCAATACTTCTCCAAATAGCATGATATATGAGTTCCCCTAGGGAACGCACTTATTATAGTACAAGGACCATTAAATTTCCAGTCTTTTTTTGCATCTAACGGCCCTTTTTTTATCCCGAAGGCAATCACTCGGCCTTGCGGACCGCGCGGAACCCCAGGATACGGCTTGCTTTGGACGGATTGTGCTCGTCCCGGGAGGAAGAAATCTCGCTTTCACTCGCCGTACGCCCCCAGGATCCGCCCCTTATTATGCGGTATGCAGTAGAGCTCTCGCACTTGTCCTGGCACCATTCCCACACATTGCCCGTCATGTCATACAGTCCAAGCGCATTGGGCTTCTTCGTGGCGACCAGATGGGTAGTCGGATCGCCGATGATTTTTTTCTTTTTGTCCGACTCCTTTTTCCTCGTTTCTTTCTCATTCTTTGATTTCGGGACATAGGGCTCGACAATGCTGTTATCAAAATACCAGGCGACCTCGTCTATGTCATCGCTGCCAGAGTATTTATAGCGGCTGTTCTTGTCCCCGCCCCGGGCCGCAAGATCCCATTCCGCCTCGGTCGGAAGCCGCCAACCGTCCGCGGAGAAGTCACAGGCCACGTCAGTGTCAGCGTAGTCATATCCCGCCTCTCCCCATTCGTCCGGATTCGTGTTGCCGAACACACTGTAACAGGGGGTCAGATCCATGAGCTCGCTCAGCTTGTTGCAGAAGCCCACGGCCTCATACCAAGTAACACCTTCCACCGGAAGCAGATCGCCCTTGAAGTGGGACGGATTCCTTCCGGTGATGGCGGCATACAGCCTCTGCGTCACCTCTGTACTCATGATGTAGAAGTCCCCAGCCTTGCCACACAGAGTCATGAATGCAGGCAGCTGCACCGCCTGTTCGTTCAGCTGCACCGCCTGTTCGTTCAGCTGCACCGCCTGTTCGTTCAGCTGCACCGCCCGTTCATCCGGCTGCACCGCCTGTTCGTTCAGCTGCACCGCCTGTTCGTTCAGCTGCACCGCCCGTTCATCCGGCTGTATGAATTCGGTCCTGCTTACGTCAAGCCTCTTTTCCGGCAGGGATTTCCGCCATACACGGCCTCTGCCGTCGTCAAGCTTCCCATATTTGAGCCAGAGGCCCGTCGGCACGACACGAAGCGTATCCTGATCCTCCTCATCCGGCTCTTCCAGCGGCGCACCGGTAACGCTCTTGATTAAATCAAGGGTTTCCTGCGATACGGAGTTTTTTGTACTCATAAACAAATCATAGGTTTCCTTCGATACGTCAGCAAACTTCCAGCTGTAATCAGACCCTATGTGATCCCTGCTACCGGTAAGAAGCACCTTGCCCTGTCTGTCAACGACGTCGAACTCCATGTCATACCATGCAAAGTACCAGGCTGGCCGTATATACGTGTTGTACTCGCTGACGGCAACGCCGTCCCTCAGGAAGCCCGTTCCCTTCTCTTTGAACACGGACGTGGAAGGCCAGCCCGCCGGGATCTCATTCCACTGTTTTCCCTTGCAGCGGGAATACAGCCCCGATTGTACGACATCCCGGATACATTTGAATTTCTGGCTCACGCCCACCGAGACGTCAACATAACAGTTCATCTTCTTTTTTTTCGTTCCGGTGGTATCCGCCCGGAATCCAAACAAAAAGTTATGAGGGCAGTTCTCGGTCCAGTACAGCTCAAACTCCTTGCAAAGCTCAAACCAGCCCTCATAGAAGCTCTCCGCATCATAGTCCTTGTCGCTGCCGGGCTTGCCCATCCCTATGACAGAGCAGAGCTTCATGTACGGAGAAAGGACTTTCCCCGCGTTCTCAGGATCCGCCTCCATGGCATCCCAGTAGCAGCCCAGCGCATGGACATATTTTCCTTCATTCTCATACGCCCTGGCCCTGGCAAGAAAGCTGTCAACGTCCCCGCTGTCCGCAAGGCACTCCCATCCAGCGGCAAAGACAAGCAGGGCCGCCGCAATTTTCTTTACAGTCTTATTCATGAACACAAAATTCCCTAACAAATGCCGCAGCCGCGCTTGAGGGCTTCCTTGTAGACATCCAGGTACTTGTTCGCGGCTATGTCCCAGCCGAAGTCCTGCTTCATGCCGCGGATCTGCATCTTCCTGATGTCGTCCTTCTTGTTGTACCAGGCCCAGGTCGCCCATCCTACCGTATTGTAGATGGAGCTCGGGTTCAGCTGGTCAAAGACGAATCCCGTACCCTCGCCGGTCTGCTCGTTGTAGTTAGCCACCGTGTCGGCAAGGCCGCCGGTCCGCCTGACGATGGGCAGGGTCCCGTAGAGCATGGAGTAAATCTGGTTCAGGCCGCAGGGCTCGTACTTGGACGGC
>CACYDQ010000243.1 GCA_902773215.1 uncultured Spirochaetaceae bacterium
TCAGACATTTGCCGCCGATGCGACGGCCTCGACAGCCTCTTTCTGCTCCGCCGGGGTGGAGACCTTGATGAGCTTGTCGATTATCGTGCGGTTGTCCAGAAGGTCACCCAGGGACTGCTCGTGGTGCAGGCGGGTGATGACGTTGGCAAAGAGGCCGGACACGTTCGTGCTGATATACCACTCCCGCTTGAGCAGCTCGGAATGGAAGACCGCGTTCGTCCCGATTATCCGGTAGAAAAGCCCCTGCTTGTATGCCTCGTCGAACTGCTCGATGGCGTTTCCCGTAAAGAAGGGCAGGCTGATTGCGGCTATGACTTTCGTCGCCCCCTGCTCGTGCAGGAAGGTCATCGCCTTGAGCAGGGTGCCGCCCGTGCCGAGCATGTCGTCGGCGAGGAAGGCGACCTTACCTTTCACGTCGCCGAGCAGCTTGATGCTCTTGATGTTGGAATTCTTCGCATCCTGCGTGACGACCGAATAGTCCCGCTCCTTGTAAATCATCGCGAGGGGCTTCTTGAGACCGGTCGCATAGAACTTGTTGCGGTCAATCGCGCCGGTATCCGGGCTGACGACGACCAGGTCCTCCTTAGTCAGGTCAACGGCCTTGGCAAGCTCACGGATTATCTGGTAGGAGGCGTGCAGGTTTTCGCAGTGGGTGTGGCTGAACGCATTGACTATCTCGCGCGAATGCAGGTCGAGCGTGATGATGCGGTTCACGTCCATGTTCTCGTAGATATGTCCGAGCAGGGCGGCGGTCAGGCCTTCCCTCCCCTTCTTCTTGTGCTGGCGGCTGTAAGGGTAGACCGGCAGGACGAGCGTAATCTGCTTGGCCCCGGCCTGGCGCACGGTGTCTATCGTGACAAGGAGGGCCATCACGTGGTCGTTGACGCTCAGGCGGAAGGTATTCTTTCCGTCATTGAAGCTGATGGGCTCGTGGTTCTCCACGTCCTGGAAGATGAACACGTCCTTTCCGCGTATGCATTCCAGGAGCTCGCACTTGAACTCGCCGTTCGCAAAATAGGTGCAGCGGCTGTTCACCTTGAAGACCGGCGGCCGGTACTTGTCCGTCATCCCCCGGACACAGAGGTCGCTCGTATGCAGGTCGTTGTCCAGGTTCATCTGCTGGACGACGGCCTCTTTGTCGATGCTGTAACGCTTGGAAATGACATCGCTCTTCAGCGAGAAGCGGTGCTTGTACATGTGACGGAGGTGCGTTATGACCTCGTTCGCGAAAGACTCGCCGCCCGGACAGGCCACTACGGCAAGGTTGGTAGGTTCAGAATACGGCATTATTCTAATCTCCCTTTAAGACGTTGCCCCCATTCTATCAGCTTTCGGGGGGAGCGACAAGAGGGCAGACGGAAGGGATCAATAAGAGACGGAAATGGAGAATACCAGGCCGAACATGACCAGGGGCTCGTCCGGAGTGGAAGTCAGCTTGATCTTCCCGTTATCATACGTCGCCCCTCCAAAGACATACGGAACCGTCAGGGATATATCCACATGGCGGAGCCCGGTGAAGGTCAGGCTCGGAAGCAGGTAGCCCTGCTTGCTGATGGGGTTGTACCACCAGCGGACGGCGGGCGAGAAGTCCGTGCCCATCGCATGTGACCAGCCGAAAGTCACGCCGATATCGTGGGTCATCCGGTCGTCCTCCGGCTTGTCGGGGTCATATGTCATCTGATACTCGGCGGCAATGCCGAATTTTCCCCAGGCGTTGGTCTCGATGATGCGGCTTACTCCGCCGACGAACCTCGAAATTCCCGGCTTAAAGTTCAGATCCTTGACGTCGTCAAGGGAGAAGTGGGTCATGCCCCAGAGGTTTATGTGGTTCTTCAGTATGTCGGTCGTCAGCGACGCGCCGATGGCAGGTTGCATCCAGTACTTATCGCTCGTCGCCCACTTCCTGCCGAACAGCTCCAGCGAAACGGGGCCGAAGGGATACTGAATCTTGGCCGCATACGAGAGGTTGTCCTTGCTGATTTCATCGCCGATGGAATACATCCCTATGCCCTGGATCTCGCCCTTCCAGATTGGAAGGGTCAGTATGGCATCGAAGCGCTTCCCCGTGTCGGACTTGTCCGCATAGGGATTGACGACCCTGCCGTCTCCCTCGTCGTCAAGGATGTTTGTGTCGAATATCTGCGAATTGCTCCATGCCGTCCCCGTCTTTCCGGCAGTGACGTAGAGCTTGTCGTTCATGATGTAATCGAAGTAGAGGGACTTGAGGTCGAAGTTGAACTCCGGGAACTCGCTGTAGAAGCTTCCCCTGACGACCATGTCATCGAAGGGCTTAGCGGTGAAGCCGAGCGTATTCTGGAATATCGCGAAGGGGGCCGTGCTTCCCTCAGGGAACATCTGGAAGGTCAGTCCGCCGCTCGCGGTGAAATATCCCCACCACTCAAACTTTTTTTCATCGGACGTTCCCTTGCTCGGAGAGTCCGTCACAGGAGCGGACTCAACGCCCTGTACGTCCTCAGCCTCATCGAACATGCCCCATAAATCCTCATCGACGGACTCATCGTCAGAGGCAACGGGAGGTTCGTCAGGAACAGGGAAGTCTGCCGCCGCATCGTCGGACGGCGCGTAATCAATGCCGGCAGGAACCGGGTCATCAGGAAGGGGCTCCGTGGAAGCAGCCGGAGAATCGTCCGTACCGACGGACCAATAGCCGGGGTAATCCGGGTCCTGCCCGCCGTCGTCCCACTCGCTCGTGTCGCTGTAGACCCCCTCACCGGAGTCCGCATCAAAGGAAGCGTCTATCGTCGACGGCGTAGAAGCCCAGAAGCGCGTGTCACTGTATATGCCGTCTCCCGCATCGGCGTCAAAGTTCCGCGTGTCGCTGTAAATTCCCCAGCCGGAGTCCGGGTCGAAGGACTCGGCCACGAGGACGGGAATAAAAAACAGGGTACTCGCGGCAAAAAAGACTGCCTTGAACACGCTTCGGCTGGGAACGGACATTTTACTTGCTCATCATCTCCACATATTTCTTGGTATACACGCTGTCCTTCTGCTTGGCGAACGAGACATTCGCAATCGTTATCTGCGTCTGCTCGTACTGCATTTTGCCATTGATTTTCTTGCCGCGAAGGTTGTCAACGACGACCATCTTGTCGGGAACCGAGTGGTTCTCGAACAGCTTGTAGGAAGGAATGGCGGTCGTGCGCAAAAGCTGCCCCGAAAGGCTGTAGTCTTCTTTCATGCGGATGAGGCCGTCCTCCTCCGTCACCCACAGCTTTATCGTCGGGTAGTTGACGCTCTTGCTGGTCGCCGTCAGGGTCATCTTGATGCAGGCCAGCTTGCCGAGCTTGACCTTCTCGGCCTTGTCAATCTTGTAATTCTTGCTGTAGTGCTGGGGCGTGAAGTCCGCCGGGGTCGCGTTGGTCCCGCCGACGTTGTCCTTGGAGGACGTGAACACGAACTGGCGGTCAGAGGGGTCGTAGAACCAGATGTTGTTGTCGAACTGGACATAGCCCTTGCCCCTGTCCTTCTCGGGACCGGTGATGAGGATGGTATAGGCATCCGCGTCATCGCGCCGGTACATGACGACCGACGTCGTGGACTTGCCCTGCCCGGGCTTCTCCTGGACAAGCGAGTAGTTCGCGGCGAAATCCGTCCCGTAGAACGAAGTTGAGTCATCGACCTTCTTAAGGAGGGCCTTCGCGTCAGATGCGGCCATATCCGCGGCAAAAGCCGATCCGGCAAGGACGGCGGCCGCAATCACGAATATCGATTTAATAACACCCTTTTTCATTTTCTTCTCCTCTTGAAATGTGGTTGTTCAGTAGAATCATGCCGTTGTCGCCAGTGCTCCGACCGGACTTATATGTACGGCATTTCGAATAGTAAACAACGTTGTGGAAATCGTAGTTACAATCACAATCAAAAAGAGAAGGATAGATTTCACTATATTTATGGAAGGAACCAGATGGCTCTTGGTCAGGAAAATCTCAAAGGCCGAAACGAACGACAAGTTCATGCAGGACAGGCCCCAGGTTCCCAAAAGGGCGAGGACAAGCCCGAAGAGGAAGCCCAGGACGAGCAGGTAGAAGGACTCCGTCATGAAAACCATGCGGACGCCCAGGTGCTTCATGCCGAGGGCGCGGAAAGTTCCTATCTCGGTCGTACGCTTGATGACTATGATGCGGTAGGTGCTGCCCATTCCCACGCCGATTATCACGAGGAGGATGAGGATTATCAGGTCGACGACGGCCTTGAGCGCGTCTATGATAAACTGCAGGTCCTTTATGTTGGAGTCAAGGGGAATCAGGCCGTAAAGTTCCCCCGCAGACGCATCCCAGTCGTGGATTGCGTCCCGGAAGTCGTCCTTGTCGTCCGTCAGAGGAAACATGTTGTAGACAGCCTCAAGCTTCTTCTGCAAGCCCACTATATCCTTCTTGCCAAAATCCCTGTCCGGGAAATACGCGCTTATGCGGTTCGCGTAGTCCTCGCCCCTGTCAATCAGTTTTTCCAGGGCCTTCAGGTCCGCATATACCGTGTAGGTGCCGAAGACGCTCGAATCACAGAAGATTCCCTCGATAATGACGGTCCCCGTGTTGGTGTAGCCGTCGTCGGTGGTCGTCTGTATGGTCAGCGAGTCCCCGGCCTTCGCGCTCAGTTTATCGGCAAGAAACTCAGAAATCAGTATCCCGTTCCTGCCGTCAAGCTCCTCTATGCCCCCGGACGTGATGTTCAGTCCGGACAGCAGGTTCCGCTCCGCCTTGAAGTCCACGCCGCGGAACTGCCAGAGCCGGGTCTCCACCCCCTCGAAAATCAGGGTGGAGCTGGTCGCGTCGCAGTCTATCCTCTTGTAGAACTCCACGTTCTTGTCGATGAAGGAACCGAGCATCTCGATTTTGCCGTCAATGTCCGGGATGCTGTTCGTGCTGTTGCGGCCACCCCGGAAGACCAAATCCCCGCCGTAATAGATGAGGGATTTGTCCCGGATGGACTTGAGCATACCGTCCGTGGAGAAGACGACCATCAGCATAATCGCGCATCCGACGGTACAGACCGTGAAGAGCGACACGTACTGCTTCTTGTTGTACAGAAGGGTCTTGAGAGCGAGCTTGCTGTAGAAGCCCAGGGCCTGCAGGATTCTTTTCATATCTGCCCCCTCATGGCGACGATGGGATTTGCCTGCATGGCGATGCGGACGGGGAAGTACCATCCTATCAGGGTCAGGGCCGCCGCCACCCCCATGCAGAGGGATATGTTGGACGGAAGGAGGACGCAGCGGAGCGAGTTGCCGCCGAAGAGCTGTACCAGCAGCGAGTTGTGGAGCTCTATTCCTGCCGCGTTGACGAGGAAGCAGAAGCCCGCCCCCAGAAGGCAGCCGAGGATTCCCGCCGTTATCGTCAGCAGGGCGGTCTCCCAGAAGAACTGGAGCTTGACGAAGCCCCGTTTTGCCCCGATTGCCCGGAGCGTCCCCGTCTCCGTCATCCGGCTCAGGGACGATATCATCAGGGTATTGGCGACGACGATGAATCCCGTCAGCAATATAAGGATAATCCCGACGTTCATCACGAGGCGCAGGAAGAAGACCATCGCGACGTTGCCTCCCGCGGCGGACCTCCAGTTGGTCGCCTGCACGGGCCAGTCCCGCTGGTCAAAGATTTGGTTGAGCCTGCGGATGACCGCCCCTGCCCGGGACGAATTCTTGAGCTTGATGACGAGGTAAGACCATACCAGGCTCTCGCCCCTGGGGCTGTCCCCGGAGTCCGGCGCATCCTTGCCGAAGTCCTGCTCCTCTACCTCAATGCCGACCGTATCCCCGGCATCCGCGAAAAGGTCCTCAATGGAGTCAAAGCCCCCGTTTATCAAGTCCATTGCGTCAGGGTCTATGTCCTCGTCCGCCGTGATGTTGCTGAGATCCAGAAGGTCACGCAGCACGTCCGGTGAGATGAGGGCTATCTTGTTCATCGTCGAGTTCTCCACGCCGTACTCATAGATTCCCGTCAGCGTGACAAGACGGACGTTTATCGTCGCCCCGTTTGACGTAAGCACCTGGAACTTCTCGCCTATCTTGGGATCCTCGGTCAGGTCGAGCGCGTCCTTGAGGGACTCCACCGCCCCCCGGCTCAGCATGAGGCCTGACTGCCCCTTGTCGTAGGGACCGCCCTCGGTGACATGGATTCCGCTCATGCAGGGAACATAGTCCGCCGCCTCCACGCCGAAGAAATTCAGCCAGGCCCTGCTGTGGTCACCGCCTTTTATTGCCGCATAACCCGACACCTGGGGCAGGACAGCATCGATTTCTTCCATAGAGGAGACGTACTCCGACACCTCCTGGAAGGGAATGAGGGAAGGAATGACAGAGAACTCCCCCAGGATGGGCGTGTCGTCGCCGAAGAGACTCAGGCTCATGTTGGAGCGGGGTCTGACGACGATGTCCCCCGTAAAGCTGTTTATGAAGGTGCGCTCCAGACCGGAATCCGTACCATCAAACACTGCGTTGGACAAGCAGAGAACCGAGATGGAGAAAGCGATGAAGAGGATTATTACCACGGAACTTTTGCGCGAAACTACGTTGCGCAAAGCGAAACGGAAAGCGAACATTTGCCAGATTGTATCAGAATATCAGGCTTTCCTCAAGCCGTCGGAGCGGCAGGATTTCAGGCGGGCATGCTCGATACTGGATTCGGACCAGTGACTTCTACCGTGTGAAGGTAGCACTCTACCACTGAGTTAATCGAGCTGAAATATGCGGATATTATATGCCAATATCCGGATACTGTCAATAGTTTTTGACCGTCGTGACAGGGAATGCGTCCCCCTGCCGGATTCATAAATTTTTCCGTGATGAACCTACGAATTTTATAAGCCCCCGGCAGATAGTATCTGCATGAGAGTTATGAAAAGCATTTTTCTTACATGCCTGCTCCTCGCCTGCCTCTCCGCATGCGGGGGCTTCGGGGCCGCCACAGGCTCCGCAGGCAGGGAGACGAGCCTCCGCCTGGTCAGCTGGAACGTGCAGACATTCTTCGATGCGGAGAGTGACGGCAGCGAGTACAAGGATTTCGTCTCGGACAAACGCTGGGGCGAAGCGGCCTACTGCGAGCGGCTCAGGCGGCTCTGCTCCTGCCTGTCCGTGCTGGACGCGGACGTGCTCGTGCTGGTGGAAGTGGAGAACGAGGCAGTCCTCCGCGACATCAGCAACTACCTCTGCCCGGCCTGGCTGCCCGGCAAACGCTACCGGCACGCGGCCTTCTGCAAGGAGACGGGCAGCTCGCTCGGCTGCGCGGTCCTGTCCCGCTACCCCCTGGAAGGCCTGTCATGTTACGCCCTGGATGCCCGCGCCAGCTCCGCCACGGCATCCGTCCGCAAAAGCCCTTCCCTCCGCCCCCTGATGCAGGTTCGCGTCACGAAGAACGGGAAGAGGCTCTTCCTCCTGGTCAACCACTGGAAGAGCATGTCCGGCGGAGCCGGGGAGAGCGAGGTCTGGAGGAATGCGCAGGAGGCGGTACTTGCAGACCGCATGGCACTGCTGGCCGACAGCCCCGCCATCGCCTGCGGGGACTTCAACCGGGACGTGCAGGACTTTGCGGGCGGGGACGATGGCATCGTAGTCCTCCGTTCAGGGAAAGCAGGTATCGCCGTCAGGAGCCCCTGGTTCGCTACGGACGGAAACTTGGTCAGCCCGGGCAGCTACTATTATAAGGAAGAATGGTCGAGGATAGACGGCTTCCTCTGCGCGGGCAGGCTGGAGCTGGAGGACTTCAGGTCCGAGACCGGAGGCCCCTGGTGCCAGGAGGACACGAACATCCCGAAGAAATACAAGGTCTGGAACGGCCAGGGCTACTCCGACCACCTCCCGATATCCTGCACGGTGCTATTTTAAAGGCTGCGCCTCCCCCTTGACATTTTTCAGGGGAGGCGGTATAACTGGGTCATAGGGCAAAGGTGTCTTAGAAAATAGTCTGCGGGAGCGGAGTATCTTCTAAGACACCTTTTTTTATCTCGGCAAAGGCGTCGCGATAGCTTCTGGCACTCACTGTGTCCGGGGGACTTGTCGCGGCCTTTTCTTTTTTAAATATGTGCGGACAGCGCACGAGGAGATATAAGATGGAATCGATGGTTACGGAGCTTTTCGGAAGCATGGTCTTCAACGAGTCGGTGATGAAAGCCCGGCTCCCCAAGGAGACGTTCAAGCAGCTGATGAAGACGATCAAGGGCGGCGAGAAGCTGGACCCGACGGTCGCGACGGTCGTCGCCAACGCGATGAAGGACTGGGCGATAGAGAAGGGGGCGACCCACTTTACCCACTGGTTCCAGCCGCTGACGGGAATCACCGCGGAGAAGCACGACAGCTTCATCTCCCCGACCAAGGACGGCAACGTCATCATGGAATTCTCCGGCAAGGAGCTGGTGCAGGGTGAGCCCGACGCGTCCAGCTTCCCGAGCGGCGGCCTCCGCGCCACTTTTGAGGCCCGCGGCTACACGGCATGGGATCCGACCTCATTCGCCTTTATCAAGGACGGGACCCTCTGCATCCCGACGGCTTTCTGCTCCTACACTGGCGAGGCCCTGGACAAGAAGACCCCCCTCCTCCGCTCCATGGAGGCGATAAACAGGCAGGCTCTCCGCGTTCTCAAGCTCTTCGGCAACTCCGATGTCTCCAGCGTCAAGACGACGGTCGGCCCCGAGCAGGAATACTTCCTTGTGGACAAGTCCGTCTACGACAAGCGCGAGGATTTGATTTTCACCGGCAGGACCCTCTTCGGCGCGAAGTCCCCCAAGGGGCAGGAGCTTGAGGACCACTACTTCGGCATGATAAAGCCCCGCGTCCAGGCCTTCATGAAAGACCTGAACAAGGAACTGTGGAAGCTTGGCATCCTCGCCAAGACCGAGCACAACGAGGTTGCCCCCGCCCAGCACTAGCTCGCCCCTATTTTCTCCACGACGAACATCGCGTGCGACCACAACCAGCTGATGATGGAGCTGATGCGCAAGACCGCGAGCAAGCATGGCATGGTCTGCCTGCTCCACGAGAAGCCCTTTGACGGCGTGAACGGCAGCGGCAAGCACAACAACTGGTCCATTTCCACCGACACCGGCAAGAACCTGCTTGATCCGGGTGAGACCCCCAGCCAGAACGCCCAGTTCCTCCTCTTCCTCGCCGCAATCATCAAGGCGGTGGACGAGTATCAGGATTTGCTCCGCATTTCTGTCGCGTCCGCCGGAAACGACCACAGGCTCGGCGCGAACGAGGCACCGCCAGCCATCATCTCGATTTTCCTTGGCGACGAGCTGAGCGAGATCCTGGACTGCCTGGAGAGCGGCAAACCCTACGGCAAGCACGCCAAGGAGAAGATGGAAATCGGCGTGAGCGTCCTGCCCGACTTCAACAAGGATGCGACCGACCGCAACAGAACCAGCCCCTTCGCCTTTACCGGCAACAAGTTTGAGTTCCGTATGCTGGGAAGCCAGGATTCCATCGCCTGTGCCAACATCATGATAAACACCGCTGTGTCCCAGGTGCTCGGTGAGTTCGCCGACCAGCTGGAGAAGTCCTCTGACTTCCAGAAGGACTTGCAGGCCCTCATCCTCAAGACCATCCGGGAGCACAAGCGGATTATCTTCAACGGAAACGGCTACGATGACTCCTGGGTGCAGGAAGCCGAGAAGCGCGGGCTCTACAATCTCCGTTCCACGCCCGACGCGCTCGACCACCTGCTGGACGAGAAGAACCTCAAGGCGTTCAAGGCGCAGAAGATTTTCAGCGAGAGCGAAATCCGCTCACGCTATGAGATTCAGAACGAGAACTACAGCAAGATTATCCATATAGAGGCCATGACGATGATCGACATGACCCGCAAGCAGATTCTGCCCGCCGCCGCGACATTCGCCAGGAGCCTGTCCGAGACGGTTTCCGCGGTGAAGGCCGTCTGCACGGACTGCGACACGAGCTACGAAGGCGGCACGCTCAAGACTGTCTCCGAGCTGACCAAGGCAATCTACGAGGCGGTCGGCAAGCTGGAGTCTGATTTGGACGGAATCCCGCTCGACATCGGAAAGCAGGGACACTTCTTCCACGATGTCGTCCTTGCGGACATGGAGGGCCTGCGTGCTTCCGTGGACGCGCTTGAGGCCATCAGCCCCAAGGACGTATGGCCGCTGCCCAGCTACGGCGACCTGCTGTTCAGCGTAAGATAGAGCCAGTCGCTAGGGGCGGGAGCCGTCCACCCCCAGGCCGAAGAGGGCATAGTCGCCCCGGGCCGGGTCGCCGGGGAAGGCCCCGCCCATCGTCGTAGTAAGCTCCACGGCGCACTTGAGCGTGGCCGCCCTCACCTTCCCGCGTGGGGAGGGGGCGAGCAGGCCTAGGCGTGTCGCCTCCTGCATGACGTGGGTGTCCAGCGGCACGAGCAGGTCGGCCTTATCGTACCATGACGACCAGAGGCCCAGGTCCACGGGAGAGGAATCCCGCACCATCCAGCGCAGGAACATGTTCAGCTTCTTGAAAGCGCAAGTCGCAGACCGGGGAATGAGGGTGCAGCTGTCGGGGAAGCAGGAGGCGACGACCTGGCAGAGATGCAGCCTACGGCGGGAACTGCCGTCCCCGCATGAAAGGCCGTCCGCCCTTCCCTCCGCATCCCGGTACCTGTCCCGGAAGTAACCGCCGAGCGTCTGACCCCGCAGTATATCCCGCAAAGTAGAAAACATAGTCCGCATTGCCCCATAGCTGAAGGTCCGGTAAAAAGAAGCGGGCGAGTCGGGGAAGTGCCGCTCCCAGCCCCCCTCCCCTACCCAGTCAGCGGGCTTCGGCCCCGCCAGTTCCAGAATCAGCTCCACATGAGAAAGTATCTGATCCCGCCTGCCGAACGCGAGGGCAGCGGCGACAAAGGCGACAAGCTCCTGA
>CACYDQ010000244.1 GCA_902773215.1 uncultured Spirochaetaceae bacterium
ACTTTTTCCCCGGCATCGCATACCTTCGCGAAGCTGTAGGGGGCTGCGGCCACAAGTGCGGCAAGCAGCAACAATGCAACAGAAAAAACGATGTTCTTTTTCATAATTCCTCTCTTTATGTTAAAACCTATTTGTTTGCTAGGCAATATATGGTATAGTGTATTTATCCTAGCTAGTCAATAGGTATTGTGATAAAACACCGCTTTGACCGGGTACCGGACAGGAAGAACTCCTTCGCCGCGCGGGATTGCAGTTCTCCAGCATCATCGTGCGCACGTTGAAACAGTTCTGTTTACGTACGTAATTCTTTTTGTTTACGTACGTAATTCTTTTTGTTTACGTACGCAATTCTTTCTGTTTACGTACGCAATTCTTTCTGTTTACGTACGCAAACAGTTTTGTTTCCACAGGGGGACCGGGCCCGCCTTGAAACAGGGCCTGCAAACTGCTATACTCGCCGTATGATTACACTCAAATTCGGCGGGACCAGCATGGGTTCCGCCTGCCGTATCTTGGACAGCGCGGACATAATGATTTCCCGCGCCAAGGACTCCCGCATCTCCGTCGTTGTCAGTGCGGTCGCCGGGGTCTCCAACAAGCTGCAGTCGGCCATCGACTCCTGCGTCGCGGGCGGGCAGCCTGCCGAATTCGTTGAGGAAATCAGGGGAATCCACCAGACAATCTGCGCCGAGATAAAGGGCGCACTGAGCGAATTCAGCCTGGACGCGGTGCGGGAGGCCATAGAAAAGCGGCTGTCAAAGCTGGAGAAGCTCCTTTCCGCCCTTGTGACGCTCGGGGAGTGTTCGGCGAGCGCACACTGCCGCATCATGGGCATGGGCGAGCAGATGAGCGCACCCATCGTTGAGGCCGTCCTGCGGGCAAAAGGGCAGAGCGTCGTCCTCCTGGACTCGCGCAACTTCATCTACACGACCGGCGACCAGAAGGAGGGCGACCCCGACTACATCCGCTCGGCGGACGCTTTCTCCGCTTACCGCGACAACACGGGCAGCTCCGCCCGCATCCTCCTCTTCCCCGGCTTCATCTGTACCTGGACGGGCGGTACCGGCAGCACGGACCAGCCCGGTTTGCTCGGGCGCAACGGCAGTGACTTCAGCGCGGCCATCATCGGCAGCTGCCTGGGCGCGGGCAAGGTGGAGTTCTGGACGGACGTGGAGGGCATCTACACCGCAGATCCCCGCATCGTCAGGGACGCGGTGCTGGTCAAGGACATGAGCTATGAGGAGGCGATGGAGCTTTCCTTCTTCGGGAGCCGCGTCCTGCACCCCAAGACCCTCGCACCGCTCGCCGCCAAGAACATCGAGGCTTGGAGCCTGGACTCCTTCAATCCCAAGGCGCGTGGTACCCGGATTGGCCGCGGCCCCTTCGAGAGCGAGAAGAAGGCCGGCCCCGTCCGCGGCATCTCCTGCCTGAAGGACTGCGCTATGATTTCGGTCTCCGGCCCGGGCATGAAGGGCAAGAAGGGGATGGCGGGCCGTATCTTTGCCGCCACGGGCAGCGCGGGCATCTCCGTCCTGCTCATCACCCAGTCATCATCCGAATATACGATTTCGTTCTGCGTCAGGAAGGCCGATGCGGCCCGCATACAGGACGTGCTCAAGGCCGAGTTCTCTCTGGAGATTGCGACCAAGCTCCTGGACAAGATATCCGTCCACGACAGCTGCGCCATCGTCTCCATCGTCGGGGACGCGATGCGGGAGAAGCGCGGCGTTGCGGGAACCTTCTTTGACTCCCTCGCGAGCAAGGACATAAACATTCTGGCCATCGCGCAGGGGTCCAGCGAGCGGTCCATCTCCGCCGTCATCAACGCCTGTGACGGGGACACCGCCGTCCGCGTCGCCCACCAGTTCTTCTTCAGCACCACCCAGTCCATACAGGTCTTCGCATTCGGATGCGGCACGATCGGCGGCACGCTCCTTGACCAGATTGCCGACCAGCAGGCCGCCCTCCGCGAGCAGGGCATTGACATACAGGTCATGGCGATAGCGAAGGCGCAGAAGATGCTCTTCAACAGCGACGGGCTCAATCTAAGGAGCTGGCGCGAGGACATCGCGAGCAAGGGGGAGCAGACCGACCTGGAGGACATACTGGACTACGTGCGCAGCACGAGGCCGCTCAACCCGGTCTTCGTGGACTGCACGGCCTCCTACAACCTGCCTGAGCGGTACCTGGAGATATTCAAGGCGGGCATGAGCGTCGCGACGCCCAACAAGCGGGCCAACTCGATGGGCATGGACTACTACGGCCAGCTCCGCGAGACGGCCAACGCCATGCACGTCCGCTTCCTCTACGAGACCAACGTCGGCGCGGGCCTTCCGATAATCGACACCCTGCAGAACCTCTTCAAGTCGGGTGACCGGCTGACGGGATTCAACGGCATCATGTCCGGTTCGCTCAGCTATATCTTCGGCCGCCTGGACGAGGGCGTGTCCTTCAGCACGGCGGTGCTTGAGGCCAAGGACAAGAAGTTCACCGAGCCCGACCCCCGCGATGACCTTCGCGGGACGGACGTCGCCCGCAAGGCCCTGATTATCGCGCGCGAGGCGGGAATGTCGCTGGAGCTTTCCGACATACAGATGAACTCGATTTTCCCGGAAGGCTTCGACATAGAGGGCACGACGGAAGAATTCATCGCCCGCCTGCCGGAGCTGGACGCGTACTTTGCGGACAAGATAGCCGCCCTCAGGAAGGAAGGGAAGGTTCTCCGCATGGGGGCGAGCATCAAGGACGGCAAGGTTTCCGTCGGAACGCTCGCCGTCGGCCCGGACGACCCCCTCTACGCGGTCAAGGGCGGCGAGAACGCCTTTGTCTTCCACACGACCCGCTACAATCCGATACCGCTGACCATACGCGGCTACGGGGCGGGCGCGGGGGTCACCGCCGCAGGTGTCTTCGGCGACATCCTGCGCACGGTCTCCTGGAACGTGTCAAGCTTCTAAAACAAAAAAGCCCGGGACGAATGCCCGGGCATTGTGGAGAAGGGAATCTGGCTCTTACGCCTCTTCCCAAACCTTCTGGTAGTAATCGTGCTGCTTTTCCAGGAGCTCCATCACGTGGTCTATCACTTTCTGCTTGGGGTCGGCCTCGCCCTCGGGGAGCGATTCCATGTACTCCTTGCGGAAGGGCTTGCACTCTATGACGGGGCTGGCCGCGTAAATCATCTTGGTGGGGGCAATCAGGTCGTTCAGCATGTCATTGTCCTGCAGCTCCAGCATCAGCCCGTTTATGCTGACGAGAATCACTATGTCAAAGAGGCGGAGGTAGCTGTCTATCTCGCGCAGGCCCTTCTTTGTCTCCGGGTGGCCGGGGCGGTAGCGTGTTCCCGAGGGGAAGACGAGAATGACCTCGCCCCGCTTCTTGCAGTCGTCCATCGCGTGCATCGCGGCGAGGTTTATCTTCCGTGCCCGCTGCTCCTCAGCCTTTGCTTCCTCCTCGCTGGCCTCCTTCTCCTTGCTGGTCAGGCTCCGGGTCGGGTAGATGACGACGCGGGTAAAGCTCTCGGCGAAGCTGCGGACGATGGGGTCCTCCTCTTTGAGCTTCATTCCGGCGATGGCAACGATTCTCTTGGAAAGGTCTGCGAGCTTGTCGCTCCCCGAGTGTTCCAACATGTAGCAGAGGACAGGCAGGTCAGTGTTGGCGTAGTGCTCCATCAGGATAAGGCCGCGCCTGCCCGCGCATACCTGGTCGTAGAAGTCCTCGAAGTTCGCCCTGCCCTCCACCCGGCTCTCGGGCAGCAGGTTGTCCTCGACGAGCTGGTCCATGAACTTCCTCGTGGCCGGGTTGGCCTCCTGGTAGACGTTCGTGCCGTCAATTTTGGCCGCGGCATGGGACAAAGATGCGAGCTGGGTGAATATATCGGCGTACCTGACCTTGAGCGGCAGTTTTTCCATAAGAAGGACTCCTTCGTTGAATTATTACAAAATAGTATAACACAAAGCGGGGGCTATTTCAATGTTAAATTCAAGGGGAACCGATTCGCCTGCCCTGTCCGTCAGGGCTGGCCGCATCCTATCCTGATTTCCCCGCCCCAGGGGATGCGGCAGGACTCGCAGAGGTCGCGGTATTCCTCCTCGTCCTCCTCCGGGCA
>CACYDQ010000245.1 GCA_902773215.1 uncultured Spirochaetaceae bacterium
ATCGCCCGCCTGTCCAACCGCAGGGTCTGCAAGTCCTGTGGCGCCAACTACAACGCGAAGTTCCGCCCGCCCAAGGTCGAAGGCAAGTGCGACAAGTGCGGCGGCGAGCTCTACACCCGCGACGACGACAAGCTTGAGGCGATTACCCACAGGCTGGAAGTCTACCGCGAGCAGACCGAGCCGCTCATCGGCTTCTACAAGAAGCTCGGCAAGATTACCGACATAGAGTCTGGACGCGACAGCAAGGAAGTCTTCGTGGACTTCAAGAAGATTTTCCCCAAGTAAGATTCAGCCTGTGAACGAGCCTTCCCCTCGCAATCCTGATACTGGCAAAAGCTGCCGCCATCAGGACAAGGGGGAGAATCAGGCAGAGGACGAAAGCCCTCCTGATATCAGGAGCCTGCCCGCCCCGCAAGAGGGGGGCAGGCTTTTTCAGTTTTAAAAGCTCCCCCTGCCCTCCCAAGCGGAGGAGGCTGTCGGAGACGAATTCAAGGGTCCTCATGTCCATCGCCCCCGTAGATGCCGCAGAGAACGCCATCATCCGCGACGAGAGCGCGTACTGATCCCCGATCACGTAGAGGGCGGGCTTCCCCTCACGAGAGGCAGAAGCCGCAAGGAAAAAGCTACCTTTTTCCTCGCCGGGCAGCGGCCCCGTGGAGACGGCAAAGGGGTTGGTCACAAAGTCCCCGCCAGCAGCCCCGTACTGCCATGACCCGGCCTCCGTCTTGAGCAGGCCTTCAAGCGAGAATCCCCCGCTTTCCGCTACATCCCCGTCCAGATCCAGCGCACAGGGCCAGAAGAGGACCAGCCCCTTGCCTGCATCCCCCTGAGGAGGAACTATGGGCCAGAGTGGGTAGGGAAGATTCTGGACAAGCGAGGGAGAGCTTTGCCCCTGCAAGCCCAGCGTGAAGCAGGATGTTGAGGCAGTCATGCCCTCCTTGAAACAGATGCCGTACTTCATCAGAAGCTGGGTAAGCGGGTCAGGGGACAGGCTGACCGTCCAGTCCCCGCCAGTGTTCACGGTATAGGGGGTGGTTGCAATGACTGCCCGCCCCCCGCCGTCGATATAGGAGATAACTGCATCAGCCTCCCTGAATGACAGATCGGACGTGCCGACAAGCAGGAGGCTCTCGTCCCTGTCAGCAGGATTGAGCTTCCCTGCCGTCAGGAAAGACGGGTCTTCTTCTGCTGGCGAGAATCCCTGCAGGGTCAGCCAGGGAACAAGGTAGGAGTAGTCTTCGTCAAGTGAAAGCCCGTTCCCGATTACAACGTGAACCTTTCGCTCCGTGCCCCGCACAAGGCCTTGGACCCGCATGCTCAGGTCATACTCCAGCGTGTCCGTTCCCAAGATAAAAGGAATGACCTCCGTCCGCCCCTTGTAGCTGAGCGTTATGGCAGAAAAGACCGGGAGCCGGCTTGCGCCCGCCGTTCCTGCAAGCTCTATCTCCTGCGGCAGGATTCCGTATGTCTCCAGCCTGCCTTCAATCTCCTTGTCGGCAGGGTCTACAATTTCATAGTCCGTTTTGCGTCCCGAATCCGCATAAATCCGCAGGAAGTCCTCTATGTCGCGCACCTGGGAATAAAGCCTGCGGAGCGCGCCGGTCCGGTAATAGGTGATTGAAAGGGGGGAGTCCGTCTCTGTAAGGAGTGTCCTGCTGAAAGGGCTGACCGAGAATCTCTTTTGCTTCGTCAGGTCCAGCCGGAAATACAGGGCGTTGCTGTCCAGCACGAGGAGAATCAGCGTGGCGACGGTCAAGGCGACCTGTCTCCGGAAATTCAGTCTGACATTCCCCCTCTGCCGCTGTATAGCAGCCGCAGAAGCCGCCACAAAGAAAAAGAAAGCAGAAAGGTAAAACACGAAGTCCCGGCTGTCCAGAATCCCCTTGGAAGCGGCATCCTCATGCCAGGAAAAGGAGAGGGCCATCAAGAAAGAGGAGACGAAGCGAGGAAGACCCGCGTATTGGGCAATGCTGTGGGCAAAGCTGAAAAGAGCGAGGACAAGGGCCGAGGCCGCGAAGGAAGCTCCCTTGTGGCGGAGCAGGGAGAAAAAGAACACACAGAGCGCGGTTGCCGCCGCAAAGTAGAGGAAAAGCCCCGTAAAGCCCGTCACTAGGGCGGCTGCCTCCATCGTCCTGCCTCCTGGAAGCAAAAACGGGACAGGCAGGGAAAGAAGCAGGAAGAAAGACTGGGCAGAGAGCAAGGCAAGGACTTCGGCAAAGGCTGCCTTCATATCTCCCGCGGGCAAAAAAAGGCGGTCGCAGGGTCGGGGGAGAACAGAGACGAAGGCAGGAACAAGGAAAATGGAAAACTGGGGAAAGAAGGAAAAGTAGCCTCCGGCAGAAAAGAGTCCTCCCAGGAAGGACAAGATGACGGAAAGAAATCCGAACGCCCAGAAGACGGGGCTTATGGCGAGGCGGTACAGATAGCGTTTGTACAAGGAGCACATAAGGCAAAATCATTGTAGGGGGCAGGCCTTGCCTTGTCAAGGCGTTTTCCTTATTGTATACTGATAGGGATGAGCAAGTTTGAGGACGATATGCAGAGCCTGGAAAGGCTTGCGGCAGACATAAAGCGGAACGACATCACGCTGGAGGAAGCCCTGAAGGACTTTGAGGAAGGCATAAAGCTTTCCAAGAGCCTTGAGAAAGAGCTTGAGAGCATCGAAGGCAAGGTGATGAAACTGATGAACAACCCCGACCTTCCTGATGACGAGCCTTCCGGCGGTACGGAGGCCGACAAGCCCAAGAAAAAGACCCCTGCGAAACCCAAGTCGGAAGGCCCTCTGCTTGACCTCTTCACGCCCTCCGGCGAGATAAACGGGACCAGAAACGCATAATGGCGGTACGGCAGCTTGACAGCGAGGTCGCCCGCAAGATAGCCGCGGGTGAGGTCATAGACCGGCCAGCCTCGATTGTCCGCGAGATGATGGACAATGCCGTTGACTCCGGGGCAAGCAGGATTGACGTGGAGATTGAGGGCGGCGGCATAGAAAAAATCCGCATCCGCGACAACGGTTGCGGGATGAGCCGCGAGGACCTGGAAGCCTGTGCCCGCCCCCATGCGACAAGCAAGATACAGAGCGAAGAAGACCTCCTGAACCTGACGACCCTGGGCTTCCGGGGTGAGGCCCTGTCATCGATGGCCGCGGTCAGCCGCCTGCAAATCATGAGCGGCCAGTGGAAGATGAACGCCTCCACGACGGAACATCACATCTTGACCCCCTGTGCCCCGGTGACGGGGACAATCGTGCAGACTGCCGCTCTCTTTGAGAACTTCCCCGCCCGCCGGAGCTTCCTCAAGCGGCCTGCGAGCGAGGGCATGATGTGCCGGAACACCTTTGTGGAAAAAGCCCTGCCACGCCCTGACATTGAGTTCAGCTTCACGGTTGACGGCAGCGAGAAGCTGCGCCTGAAAGCGACGGACAGCCTTGCAAGACGTTTTACCGAGGGAATGGAGCTGTACGACAGCGCGGATCTGTTCTACGAGATAAAAGGCTCGTCGAATGATAAGGATAAGTCCTGGAGCTTCACGCTTGTCATCGGGGAGCCTTCCGTGTTCCGCAGCAACCGGAAGGACATCTACATCTACGTAAACGGCAGGCGGATTACGGAATACTCCCTCGTACAGGCCATCGAATACGGATGCACGGGCTACTTCCCCAACGGCAGCCACCCGGTCGCATGCCTCTTCGCCCAGATGAATCCCTCGCTCGTGGACTTCAACATTCATCCGGCCAAGAAAGAAGCCAAGTTCAAGGACCTCGGCCCCCTCCACCATGCGGTCTCAAGCCAGACCAAGAGCTTCTTCCGCCAGTACGGGCTCAAGAACATCGTCCTGCAGGCGGGGAGTTACGGCACGGAAGATGACGGAGACGAAGAGAGCCCTTTACTGCCAGAACCATCCCTCTACGGGGAGACTGAGGTCGAAAGCCCCTCTTATGGCGCTGCCTCTGGCTACAGCTCCCGAGCTTTGGCGGAGACGGCGACCGGACGCTACTTGGGAAGCTCGTCAAGCCCAAAGACTGCTAGGACTTACAGCGATATAGGCAGGGGAAGCTGGTTTCCCAAGTCATACGGCACGGAAAAGTCGGGCGCATCTCCTTTTTACACCAAGGACTTCCGCCAGGGGCTTGAGGCCATCTCGGAAAAGACCTACCCATCCCAGGCAGAGACGCAGTTCAAGCCCAACTATGTGGAAAGTCCCGGCACAGACCCGGGCGGTGTCCGCTACGTGGGGAGCGCGCTCGGGACTTTCATCATCGCGCAGAAGGACGACACCCTCTATATCATTGACCAGCACGCCGCCCATGAGCGTTACCTCTATGACAGGCTGATGGACGAGGCAGGGCAGCGGCAGGAGCTGCTCGTCCCCTATACGGTCAGGACGGAGAGCGTCGCCGACGACAATTACATTGCGGCCATGCAAGACAAGCTTGCCCAGGCGGGATTTATCGGAAGCAAAAAGGAAGAAGGTGTCTGGGAGTTCACGAGCGTGCCTGTCCGCTGGAAGGGAACGGAGGCTGACCTTGCGAAAGACCTTTTGGACAGGCGGATTTCCCCGACCGACATAATAAATGCCGTTGCCGCCTCCACGGCATGCCGGTCCGCGGTAATGGACGGAACTGTCTTGGACAGTTCCATGGCGGCCTGGCTTTGCAAGGCGGCTCTTGAGTTGCCCGATCCTCACTGCCCCCACGGCCGCCCCGTCTACACGACGATTACGAGGAGGCAGCTGTTCGACCTGGTAAGGCGGACCTAGGGAGCTGTGGCCACAGGACGGGGCTTTTCAGCCCCCTGCAAGCTGTGTTCAGCCTTCGGCCGGGGTCTTCCTAAGGAGGCTGTTATCCTCAATCTTCGCTTCGGGAGCGTTCTTCTTGATTGAGTTTATCCCGTTCAGGCAGGAGGCAATCGCCTTGTAGCCCTCTCCGGTGGCTATGATGCGGCCATTCGTGGCAACGAGCCGGAAACGGAACTCCCCGGCCTTGTCCTTGTAGACCTCATACTTGGGGCGGGGCAGCTTGGCATAGCCTTCCACGGTCTGGTTTTCGACTTCGGCACCGCAGTTCTTGATGACGCTCGCGATGCCGACCTTGCACTTGGGCTTCTGCGTGTAGACCTC
>CACYDQ010000246.1 GCA_902773215.1 uncultured Spirochaetaceae bacterium
AGTCCTGTCTTTCATCAAGACCGTCACCGGCTCGTTCGAGTCTGATGCCCTCAGGGACAGCGTCGACTTTTCCGTGGTCACGTTCTCGGATGAGGTGTCCTGCGACAGGTACTTTGCCTGCCAGGCATCCCGGCCCTATGAGCCTGATTTCATGGACAAGGGCTACTCCTCAATCGGGACGGGGGTACGGCTTGCCGCGGACCTGATCCGTGACCGTCTGGCGGAGTACGGGCAGGCGGAAATCGGCTGCAAGGACCCCGTGCTGTTCATCTTCTTCGGGAGCCGTGCCGACAGGGACGACCCCGTGATTGGCGAGGCGGAGGAGCTCGTGGCGGAGCTGGTCGACAGTGCTGGGCTCCGGGTGTTTCCCATCAACGTGGGCGAGGACGCGGATCTTGAGACCCTCGGCAGGTTCTCATCGGAGGAAACCTTCGAGAGGTACGGGGACGTGGATCCCGGGGATTTCTTCAGCCTCATGGCGGACGAGGCCATTGAGGAAGACGAAAGTGATGATGATGATGATGATTCCGGGATATACGGCCTGTAGCCGTGCCCGGGACTGAGGCAGGATTCCCGGACCCCTGCGGCCGCGGGGAGCGGGAAGGTGATTCATGGCGCGGGCCGGCGGAAAAGCCGGTGCGTGCCGCATTGAAAGAAGGAGAAACTTATGTGGAAAGCACTTGGATGCGCGGTGCAGGGAAAAGGGCACGTCGCCAAAGGTATATGCTGCCAGGATAAAATCGCGGGCCTCGAAAAAAACGGGGTGCACGCAATCGCGCTGGCGGACGGGGCGGGCTCCGCACCGTTGTCCCATTTCGGCGCGGAGAAAGCCGCGTCATACATCTGCGAGAGGCTCTGCTCGGATTTCGATTTCATGTACTCGGACGGAAGCGGCGGGGCCAGGGCCCGGGAAAAACTCATGGCCGGCCTTCTGGCCGTCATCCGTGGCCTCGCCGTGGAAAAAAACTGCGTCATGAAGGATCTTGCCTCCACGCTCCTCGCCGTCGCCGTGAAAGGCGATGCGGTCCTTGCCGTGCATCTGGGGGATGGTGTCATAGGCTGCCTGAAATCCGACGGGCTCCGTACGATCTCACGCCCGGAGAACGGCGGCTATGCCAACGTCACGACGTTCACCACGTCAAAGACGGCGGCCGCTTCCGTAAAGCTCATAAAGGGGCAGGTAAAGGACAAGAAGGCGTTCATCCTGATGTCTGACGGCTCCTGCGCCAGCCTGTATGACAAAAGAACCGGGAACATCTCTTCCGGACTGGGAAGCTTCATGGAGCAGTCAGACCGCTGCAATTCCCTGGCTCTGGAGGCCCAGCTCATTGAAAGTTTCCGCCATGATGTCCGGGACAGGACGAACGACGATTGCAGCATAGCCATACTATACATGGACGGAGAATCTTTTCCTGGATATACGGGGCTGGGCTTTCAGGAAAAGCTGGGGCTGCTCAATACGGGCTCCTATGGCCGCAGTTATAAGGATGCGGACAAAATCCTCTCGTTCATCGCAGAAAGCGGCGCCACACTGAAAAGCATCACGAGCTGGTACCACAAGAAACCCGCGAGGATAAACCGCGCCCTGTCACGCCTTGAACGGATGAACCTTGTCTATTCCGATGGGGGAGCGTACAGGCCGGTCCTAAAGATGACCCGCACGAACGGAGGGATGCTCAGGCTGGAGGATTACGGGGAGTAGCATGTGTCCCGCGGCGGGCATGGAATGGCCGCAGATGTAAGGCAACTTTCCCCGCCCGGTCAATTTTTTGTCAAATATCACTCGCCTTTGCCATTGTTTTCAACAATAGCTATGTAGATTCATTCAAATTCTGGCTGCCGCCAGGGAGGGAAAATGCTTGTGAACGATTCGGAGAGTTTGTCGGCAACAAAGTCAAATTCATTTTGACCACAAACTTTTGTATGTGCGCTATATTACAAATTGATTGTGCTGAAGCGCAGGCTGTTGTTTGACATTGTTAGGGATGGAATTGGTACCATATAGTTTTAGTATAGTGAGGAAGCCGTACCGGGAGATACCGTGCGGCATAACTCGTATATGATAAGCGCGGCTTGCCGCAGTATTATGGTAGTAAAGAAATAGCATGTATGTATTAGTGTTAGTGTAATAGTGTATATGAATATGAGTTTTATTTATAAACGTGCCAATCACCAACCCCGATGCAGAGCATCGGGGTATGGTGTTCTCTAGCAGTGGTTGCACTCGGGTCTAATTCCCCTTTTTCGACGCAGAGCGTTTGTCCTTTGGACG
This sequence comes from uncultured Spirochaetaceae bacterium, assembly GCA_902773215.1. GTDB lineage: Bacteria > Spirochaetota > Spirochaetia > Treponematales > Treponemataceae > Treponema_D. The sequence continues at coordinate 2,273 of CACYDQ010000246.1, forward strand.
GGTATTAGACCCTCGGCACGAATAATGAACAGCGTGTTTAGGTACCAATTCTATTAATATAAAGGCTTTGGGGGCGGGCACGCGCTTTCAAGGCCTTTTCTATTTTAAATGAACGGAGATTTTTAGGAGGTGCTGCTATGAAGTAGGAGGAACAACGTTGCTTTTCTGAACCGGAGCTTGGATCCCGGGGACAGAGGATAGGTTAAGGACAGCGGATCCCCCGTTGTCCTTAATTATGAACGACCATGCATAGGAGAAAAAGACAGTGGTAAAGTATACCAAGATCGATGTGTCTTACGATGATGATGACATTTTTGCCGCTCTGGAGGATGATTCTGCATTTACTTTGATTGGAGTTTTGGAAGATGATCTAGACCTTATGATTAACAAATTTCTCCAGGATGATCCGGATGAGGACCCGGAAGATATCGCAAAGACAGGAGGATTGAAAGATGATATTGAAGTATATTTTATCCGTGGCAAGGACATGAATAAAAAGTATCATCTTGAAGGAAGAAACTCATATAGAGACGAGCTTGGCTTTCTTGTTGTCCCCCGGGAGTATTTTAATGATGTAGATATGGTTGACAGGTTCAGGCGTGCTGTCCACCCTGTCAGGTTACGATGGTTTGATGAGCTTATCGAAAGCCACAGGAGGAAGCAGTTCAAAATCGTAACCTGATTTTCCAAATGTGCGCTCGGAGACGATGTCTGACACGCATCAGGTCCCGTTGGACAACAAGCCTGGTTCAGCCCGGAGCATTGGACACGGCATTCGAGCGCAGCTTCCTTTTCAAAATCAAGTTCGCGAAGCCCGACCTTGCGATGAAGAAGAAAATCTGGCAGAGCAAGGCCGGGATGGCTGGAAAGCCAATCTTTAGACGTGCTAGGAAAGTCCAGCCTGCATGGGAAAAACTGAAAGCAAGGAGCATCCTGAATGAACAAAAGAGTAAAATTCACAGCATATATTTTTATAGCCGTCTTCGCCTTGACAGCCTGCCGGGGGGAAAGGAAGATGTCTGATGTTTCCTGTCGAATTACCAGACCGGGCAAGAGTTGTTCTGCCGCTTCCGTGTGAATTGAAGAACGGGAAATCTGACATTGCTGTTACATTTAAGGGGATTATGAAAACCTTCTTGACAGAGACGGATATATGCATCCTCGATACTCCAGACGGAAGTACTTTCCTTATCAAAATGAAAGGAAAGAAAAGCACTGTTCCTTTTTTTCACGAAGAATTGCAATTGCACTTGCAGTTCTGGCATTTGGGGCTGCCTGCATTTGTTTTGTGTACACCAAACGCAGGGGAGGATTGCTCTGGCTGATTTGTCCCATCGGGCTGCTTGCCGGTGGCTTCATGGTGGGATGGACCGTCCCGTCTGCTGCTATTCTGGTCATTCTTGCCGGACTCACAACCGGTACGGTATGTCTGATTCTGTACCTGGTGAATCTGTACATCAAGGCTCCGGCAATCATGAGCGGGGTATAGTCACCTGATTTTCTACAAATAGTAAGTGCAGGGGGCTTGAGCAAGCCCCGTGGATTCATTCAAAGCACATAAGGAGTATACGTTATGGAAGAAAAACTTTTGAACGCGTTCGCATACGCGGCGCAGACGCAGGACATGAAGATGCTCGGCTTCCTCATGGG
>CACYDQ010000247.1 GCA_902773215.1 uncultured Spirochaetaceae bacterium
CGCGGCAAAATCATTCAGGAACGCCTTGCCGGAAAGGAAGGGAATCAATTCTGATTCCGACTTGTACAGGAATTTTTATGGCAGGTATATAAGCTATGCGTTCGCGGCAAAAGACTATGAGCGCATTTACTCGGCCCTGTCGGATCTTGACGATGAGCATACGACAAGCAGCCAGATGATGCAATTCCTTTACTCCCTGTATTACCGCGGGAAAATGGAAGGGGAGAAAAAGCAGAAGAATATCGACCAGTACAAGCAGCGGATAATAGATATATACAACGGTCAGAGGGAAGTGCCCCTCAGTGTTGAGGATGAGGAAGCCCAGCAGATTTTTGACAGCCTGGGAAAGCTTCTGCAAGAGAATATAGTTGTCAGGCTGGATCCCTGAGGGCTTTGCCGCAGACTTACGATATTCTAAAAGGTGGTGTATATGGATAGATTCGCGAGATTGCCGCGACGGCTTTGCCTTCTGTGCCTGACGTGCCTTTTGTGCCAGGCTGTTTTTGCCAAGGATTTATCGAAGTTCCCTGACTGGAATCCTGAAATTTATCAGACGGAATTTTTCCTTGAGACGAAGGGCAGCCGGAACGAGGCAATGCGGATGTGGATAAGCCGTGTTGAAAAGGATAATAAAGGCGACCCGTCTTTGCCGAACGTGTTCGGAGGAAAGCAAATAAAGCTTCGCGACAAGGAATCTGATGTCATCGCCAAGCTGGATTCGCTCGACCATCTTGAAAGGGCTGCCGCTCCCGTGCGCTGGACAAAACCCGTCGGTTACTGCGAGAGAAGAAGCATAACTTGCTACCACTATTCCCTGTACAGTTATATCCTTAAGAACGACCCCAGGAGCTGTATTCTTCTATATTTCTCGGATGACGAGTACAATCTTGAGCGCTTCTGCTTGGTTGACCGAGCAGTCCCTTTCAAGCCGGGGGAAGAATTCTTCCTTTATCCGAATGTGTATCCGGCGGACGGTAAGCTTGTGGGTGACAAAAGCGTGAGCAACTGGAAAAAAGACATCGCAGCCTGGAATGCCCTGTCGGAATACGAGCAGTATTTTTGCATGTTGTCTCTTCCCCTTATCTCGCGCAATGGCCAGGAAGTGTTCTCGGTGAACCCGGAGCCGGTGACGGACCCCTTCGCGGATATGAGCGAGTCGCAGCGCATCCTTGAGAGCGACTGGCATTGCTCTTCAAGGGAAGATTTTATCAAGATGATCGGTGACTTCAACAGCCGAAAAGGTTTTACTGCCCCATTGTACGAATCTCTTAGCTGGGTTGTGGACTATTATCCCGGGAAAACTGCGGAAGAGATTTCCTGCCTGGAATGCCTGAGCATGGAGAACACAGCAAGTCTTTTCTTTGTCGCCCAGATGAAAAAAAAGCTTGGGGAATACGGTTTGCTTGCATGGGAAAACAGTAGGGCGCTTGCGGGCTTACGCTGGAGCATCGGCGCGGGCTGGCTGACTGAGCGGGAGGCCATGCAGTATGCCCGCCCTTTGATTGACGAGCTTTTGGACTGCTACGCCTCCTGGGATGACTACCTTGCCCATTATGTAATCGGGAGGGGGTTCGATATTCTTTTGAAGTGCTATGACATATTCGCAAACCAATACTATGTGTTTGTTGATACTCTTAAGTATACCCGTGAATACGAGAGCGATGACAAAGCCCACCAGCTGACATTTCATGGTATCAAGTTCCCGGCAAAAAAGCAGAACGGGAACCCTGTCCTTTCCTGCAATGACGCTTGGTATGACCCCTCGGAGCTTGCGGCGAAATGGGAGAAGGCCTATGCCCTTTCCATGAAGAATTATTTCGATCTTCAATCGGGCGATATCATGGAGTTGGAATACTTTTGCGGCATGAAGAGTAAAGTTCCCTGTGCGGCGCTCAAGCGGATTGAGATATGCGAAGCAAAGGGAATGTCTGATAAAGATATTTTGCCTTATTATTATATGGCCTTGGATTCAATGCGAAAAATCATACCCGGAAAAAGGGGCCTTAATTCACATTACGCGACGTATACAAATTTTTACAGTGCCTATCTTACGAAAGCCTTCAACGTAAAGGACTATGATAGTGTGTATGTGCTTCTGTATGATCTTGGCGAAGAGTATTCGACGCGCAACAAGTGGCTGTGCCATCTTTACTCCTTGTATTACCGCCTGAGGATGGAAGAAACGAAGAGCGAGCGGAAAATCAAGAAGTTCAAGAAGCGGATAGTCGAGCTTGAAAACCAGGCTCGTGACGGAAATTACATAACGGCTGAGGACGATGAAGCCCAGCAAATCGTTGACCATCTGGGAGAAATCCTCCGGCGCGGTGTGACGGTCTCTTTCAACAAGCTTGAGGGGGAGTGAGTCGAGCTCGGTTCAAAAGTCGGTTACTTTTGAAACATGCTCTTGGTAGCTCCGGTTAGAAGAAATAGACGTAGCTCACGCCGAGTGTCAGGCCCCGTTTCTTGCCTTTTCAGACCCGAAAAAATGTAGAAAACCTGTCTTTTTAGGCCCGAAAAAATGTTATAAAGAGGGATATGGAGCGTTTTGCACTCGAAAAGCTGAGGAAATGGAAAGAAAATCCCTCGCGTAAGCCCCTTGTCCTGCTGGGGAGGTACGGAGAAAGCGACCTTTGAGCAGGACTTCCTGCTGCAGAAAGATGCGGACATAGTTCCCGTCGAAGTAAAGGCCGGCGGCAACGTCCGTTCCCAGAGTCTGAAAGCCTTCTGCGACAAATACAAGCCTGCTGCCGCCGTGCGCTTCTCCCTGCTTCCGTATAGGGAGCAGGGCTGGATGACGAACATCCCCCTGTACGCCGTCTGCAATTTTTGAGCGGCAGCGGGGCGGATTGCGTCTCGTATCCGTCTGCGCCGCTTGATCAGGTTATAGACAACGAGTTTGCAGTGGACACGGTGCGCTTCTCTGGCGAGACCCTGCGGCTGACTGGTCGGGGGACAGTCTCCGCTTTTTACCGCCTTTTTGCCAAGTTACTTGCCAAATTATAGCAGAATCGCAAGTGAATATCCAGAACGACCGGACTGTTTCCGTCTCTCGGGTGCGTGAAGTCCGACCCCCGAATGCGTGAGAACTGTCACTCGGACGCGTGAAAAGCGTCACCCGGACGCGTGAGAACTGTCACCCGGACGCGTGACAGACTCGGAAGGCCTTGTTTCCTGCGGTGAATTCAGCGAAAGGTAAGGGGAAACGACGCTGTTTGGCTAAACCGCCCGGCCCGTGGTCTGCAACCCGTCCGGTTGATGGTCTGCTGACAAGAGCTTGATAGGCCGGTGAGCCAATGGACTGGAGAGGAGGAATTTTTTTGATAAAAGCGCAGGCTGACATAGAAGCAAAAGATATGCACGGGGGAACAGCCCTGATGTGGGCTGTGAGCGGAAATGCCGTTGATACTGCATGGCTTTTGATAAAGGCCGGTGCCAGTCTTGAAGCAAAAGGCTCGGTAATCGGTGAAGGTATTGAAATTACGCCTCTCATGTTCGCGGCAGGAAGTAATTTTGTGGAGGTTTCAAAAGTTCTGATTGAGGCTGGGGCGGATGTGAATGCATGGGGTGTCTTTGGTGATGACATCACACCCCTTATGCTTGCAGTCTACAGGAATTCTGCGGATGTCGCAAAACTTCTTATTGAAGCTGGGGCCGATGTCAGCGTTGCCGTGAAGTTCCGTTTACGCTACAATAGGTGCAGTGGTATCATGTATCAGGAGCTGCAGGAGCGATATGAATAGGGACAAAATCTGCTTTGGGAAAACAGCATTTCTCTTTCTTTGCCTTGTTACATTGCTGTCCGGCGGGCAGCTTCTTGCCGCCGCGGGCAAGACATCCAGTAAGAAGCCACCCCGTGCCGTCTACGAGCCGCTGTACGAGGTCCGTGTCACGAAGGTGGTGGACGGCGACACGGTGGATGTTGAATTCCTTGGAGAAACGCCACCGGAATGCGATACGTCCTGCCAGAGGATACGGCTCATAGGGGTGGATACGCCCGAATATTACAAGAAGGTCCGCCAGCCCTATGCGGATGAGGCGAAGGAATACACGGGCAAGTGCCTCGGGACAAACATGCGGCTGCAGCTTGACTGGTATACGTCCTACAAGGACAGGTACGGGAGGCTCCTTGCCTACCTGTACGCGGAGGACGGCAGCATGCTCAACTATGAGCTGGTGCGGAACGGCTACGGCAGGTACTACGGCAAGTTCAAGTTCAACAAGCAGAACATGGCCTCTTTCAGCCAGGCAGAAGAGTATGCCCGGGGTCTCTGCCTGGGCCTGTGGGGGCTGGAAGATGAGGGGGCAAGTGACCGTTGAAAAGTGAGGTGGTGATGTGACCGGTATGGCTAAGATTCTCAAGGAACTGTGCGCGTACCCGACCGAGCGGGAATGGTTTGAATTCAAGGAAAACTGGTTAGAGCCCGAACAGCTCGGCACGTATATTTCTGCCCTCTCGAATTCTGCCGCCTCGCAGGGAAGGGTCAAGGCTTACTTTGTCTGGGGCGTAAACGACAAGACGCATGAAGTCACCGGCACGAAGTTTGACCCTGACTGCGACGTGAAGGGGGAGCCCCTGAAGCATTTCCTTGCCCGGCAGCTTACGCCCGATTTGGATTTTGCCTTTGAGGAAGACACTGTAGACGGCAAAAGAATCGTTCTGCTTACGATTCCCGCCGCGAAGACCGTTCCCGTTTCGTTCGCAAACGAGCGGAACCGGATTGTGGAGCGCAAGGAAGTCTCGCTTTTTGAGGATGAGGCATTCCGCGAGGCCATGATTAACGCTTTCGTCCACAACAGGTGGGTTGAGGGCAACGAGCCGATGATTTCCGTTTTTTCCGACCGGATAGAGATTCTGTCCCGCGGGCCTATCCCTGCCGGGCAGACAGTTGACGGATTCTTTGCCGGTGAGTCGGTTCCCGTGAACCAGAAGCTCTCTGAGATTTTCCTTCAGCTCCACATCAGCGAGAAAACGGGGCGCGGCGTGCCGAAAGTCGTGGAGAAATACGGCAAGGCCGCGTACGAGTTCCGCGAGAATACCATCCTCGTCACGATTCCCTTCCGCTGGATTCATGCGATTGACA
>CACYDQ010000248.1 GCA_902773215.1 uncultured Spirochaetaceae bacterium
AAGACAGGAAGCGGAATAGAAACCAAGTTCGACACCTTCTATTTCATGTGCGTCGCGGTGTTCGCAGGATACTTCGAGTACGTGTGCGAGTCGCTGCCGGGACGTGCCGCGGCAATCACCCTGCTGATTACCGGCACCTTCTTCTTCAGCTATATACGGGGTAACATCACGGCCCTGTTCGTGGACATTCAGGAAAAAAAAGATAAGGGATTGAAAACGATGAAGGATATGAACGGACATTTTATCATCTGCGGGTGGAGGCCGGGATTTGAGAAAATCCTCAAGACCGTCCTCAAGGCGAACCCCGACATAAGCACGGACATGATTGTCCTGATAAACGAGGCCCCCGAGCAGATGCAGCTGCTCAAAAGCCATGACTCCTACAAGGACATAAGCTATGTGGCGGGGGACTTCACGGACGAGTCCACGCTCAAGCGTGCCTGCATAAAGGAGGCCGAGCGCATCCTCGTCATCTCCGACAAGTCCAAGGACTACTCGGAGCTGGAGGTGGACTCCCGCACCGTCCTTGCCGTCCTGACGATAGAGAACCTGAACCCGGGCCTCTACGTGGTCGCAGAGCTGATGAGCCCCAAGTTCGAGAAGCACCTGAAGCTGGCCCACTGCGACGAGATAATCCTGACCCAGGACTACGAGCAGGCCCTGCTCGCGACGGCCTCCAGCGGCCAGGGCTACAGCCACGTCATAAGCACGCTGATAAGCAGCAACGACGCGAGCTCAGGCATACTGATCGGGGATATCCCGCATGAGTTCATAGGGAAGACCTACGGCGATCTCAAGGCATACGAGGCCGACAAGCGCGAGCAGCACGGGCTGCTCATCGGCATCCTGCTGAACTCCGGCAACTTCCACCACCGGCGGACGGAGGCCCTGCGCGAGGCGCAGAAGAACCCGGACATCAGCAAGATAATCGACAACCTGCAGAAGGTCAAGCTGCTCAAGAGCAACGAGCCGCTGCTTGCCCCGGCTTCCGCCTTCGTCATTCCCAGGCATTCCAAGGCGATATTCGTGCGCGGCAAGGCAAACTAAGGGGGTACGGCTATGGAAAAGAAGAACTTTGAGGACATACTGCCCAAGCTCGTCAAGATTCCGCTCTTCTCGGACTTTGACCCGGCGAAGGCGGAGGACAAGGCGATCCTTGAGCAGCTGTACGAGGGAATCGGGATAAAGACCTTCAAGGCCGGTCAGGTGATAATAAAGGAGGGGGATGTCGGCGACGAGTTCTACATCCTCTACTCCGGCTCGGTGCACATCTCGCGTGCCACCCCTGCGGGCGACTCAATCGCCCTCGCCGACCTGAACGCGAGCATGAACATCTTCTTCGGCGAGACCGCCCTGATCAGCAACGACACGAGGAGCGCGACCGTCACCGCCAACGAGGAATGCAAGGTACTCGTCCTGACCAGCAAAAAGTTCCACGAACTGTGCCAGAAACAGAGCCTCCTGGGCTACCGGGTCATGCTCAAGCTGGCACAGCGGATGATCAACACGATAAGCCAGACCAACAAGGACAAGGCCCTGCTCTACCAGGCCCTCTTCAACGAGATAGCCGGGAACTAGCGCTTCATCGCGGACAGCACGCCGTCGATGACACTCTTCATGCGCTCGTCGCTCAGGCCGAAGTCCATCTTCCGGTAGCTCCAGGCGGCGCGGCTTATGCCGCACTCGGCGAAGGCGGCGTTGATGTCCTTGTACCAGGCGAGGGTGTCCTCCGGGCTTGCCCGGTCAATCACGCCGTATTCGCCGCAGTAGAGGGCGACACCCCGGTCCTCGCAGACCTTTATTCCCGCCTGCCACTTGCGGACAAAGAAGTCCTTGTCATAGAGTTTGCTCTCATCGTCCACAGGGTTTATGAAGTCCGTCAGTCCCAGCTTCCGCGCCGCGTCGTTGTGCTGCGCGAAGGTCAGGGGGTAGCTCAGGTGGAAGTCCTCCGGCATGCCCGGAACCCAGTATGCCCCCTGGTGCGTGAACAGGAGGGGGTCATAGCAGTGGAAGTTGTAGACGATGTTCCCGTCGGCGGGCGGATCCAGATCCTTGAGCGCGTCAATCGAATTGTTCCAGTAGCCGCCAATCAAGATTTTTATCGTCGGGGAATAGTTCCTGATTATCTGGACGGCTTTAGCCGCAATCTTGTTCCAGGCATCGCTGTACGAGGGGGACGTAACCTCGTTCAGAAGCTCAAAGGCGAGCATGTCCTCGTTCCGGGCGAAGCGCCGCGCGAACTCCTCCCAGAGCGCGTAGAAATGTCCGTGCAGCTTCTCCTCGGCAAAGAAGTTGTTCTTGTCAGAGTCCGCATCGAACGAATAGCCCAGGGTCTTGTGCAAATCCAGGATAAGGCGCAGCCCGTTCTTCCGCGCCCATGCGATGGCGTTCTCTACGTAGCCGAAACCCTCTTCTATCAGGGAGCCGTCTTCTTTCTGGAAAACCTGCCAGTCCACGGGAAGGCGGACATGATCCAGTCCCCAGCCCGCGGCGACGGCGAAGTCGGCCTCACCTATGAAGGTCTTGTAATGCTCCTGCGTGTACTCCGAGCACTGGGACAACCAGCCCCCGAAGTCAACGCCCTTCTCGTATCCTGCAAACCTTTTCATACAAACTCCTTATATCTGTTCAAGCTAGCTGCCCCCATTCTAGCATAAGCCCCCGTCTGTCCGCAAGAGAAGCCTCCGCCCTGCCATTGAACAAGCAGCCGCGCGGTGTTAGACTGGAAAGGAGCATGAAAGAGATTGTCATAGATCCCGCCTCCCGTTCGCCGTTCAACGGGGGAAAATTCGAAGGCTGGGGCTCAAGCTTCTGCTGGTGGGCCAACAGGATAGGCTATAGCGACCGACTGACCGGAGAGGCAGCCCGGCTCTTCTACGGGCAGGGCGAAGGGGAGCTTGGGCTGAACATCATCCGCTACAACATCGGTGGCGGCGATGACACGTCCCACCATCACATCAGACGGACAGACTCCGCCATACCCGGCTACCTCGTAAAGCAGGGGGACGGCAGCCTTGCCTACGACTGGACGGCGGACGAGCGGCAGCGGAATGTCCTTGTGGCCGCAGTCCGGGCGGCTGGCACGGCCGCAATCGTGGAGGCCTTTTCCAATTCCCCGCCCTACTTCATGTGCAAAAGCGGCTGCTCTTCCGGGGCCGAAAAGCCGGAAGAGGACAACCTGCTTCCCGGCCAGTACGAAGCCTTCGCCGACTACCTCGCGGCTGTCGCAGAGCACTTCCAGACAGACTGGGGCATACGATTCCAGAGCCTGGACCCGATGAACGAACCCGCATCCGCCTACTGGGGTGCGATGAGCGAGAAGCAGGAGGGCTGTCACTTTGACCCGGGCGAAAGCCAGTCACGGGTGCTCCTTGCGACAAAGCGCGCACTTGACCGGCACGGGCTTTCCGGCATCATCCTCTGCGGGACGGATGAGACGAGCATCGACGTGCAGATTGACTCCTTTACAAAGCTCTCGCCGGAAGCCCGGGATGCCATTGCGCGGATTGACACGCACAGCTACATGGGGAGCAGGCGAGAGGAGCTCCAAGAGCTTGCGGTTCGGAACGGCAAGAATCTCTGGATGAGCGAGGTGGACGGCGGTGATGTCGCCGGGGTGAGCGCGGGCGAGATGGGGGCAGCCCTCGCCCTTGCCCGCAGGATTATCACGGATCTGAACGGACTTGAAGCTTCCGCCTGGATTCTCTGGCAGCTCATAGACAGCCACATTTCCTCAGAGGGGATGAACGGCAACAAGGACAGCGGAATGCCCGACACGCAGGGCGGCTACTGGGGGATTGCCGTGGCCGACCACGACCGGGGCGAACTTGTGCTGACCAAGAAGTACTGGGCCTTCTGGCAGTTCACGCACTTTATCCGCCCGGGAATGCGGCTGCTCAGAATTGCAGAAACGGCAGCGACTGCAACGGGTACGGGCGACACGGCGGACTGCCTTGCCGCATACGACGAAGAAAACGGTACGCTCGTCATCGTCGCGGTGAACTACCTGTCCTGCCCCCGCTTCTTCACTGCGGACATCAGCGCGTTCCTGCATGACAGACACAGGCGGCCTGGCATCCGGGCCTACCGCACGAGCGGCAGCCTGACGGATGGCGAGAACGCCGCCCCGGCCGAATGCGGCCACATCCGCTGGGGGCATCTCAAGGCATGCCTGCGCGGCAACTCCATCACGACATTCGTGATTGGCTAAAAGTCAGACAGCTCCAGCACAATCGGGGCGTGGTCGCGGCGGTCGCCGGAGTCCATCATGGCTGAAGCTGTGACCGCCGGGTTCAGGCGGGACGAGACGAGGAAGTAGTCTATGCGCCAGCCCGCGTTGTTCAGCTTGCTCGTCTTGACCCGCTGGGACCACCAGGAGTAGGCTCCCGTCTCCTGCCCGTGAACCAGGCGGAATGTATCGGTAAAGCCCGCCGCAAGTAAGTTCGTAAAGCCCTGCCGCTCCTCGTCGGTGAAGCCCGCCGAAAAGTGGTTGGAGTCCGGGTTGGCAAGGTCGATTTCCTCATGGGCGGCGTTAAAGTCCCCGCAGGCGATGACGGGCTTGGTCGCATCCAGCTTCTTCAGGTACTCCGTGAAGCACGCGTCCCACTGCTGCCGGTCAGCCAGGCGCACAAGGCCGTCTCCCGAGTTCGGCGTGTAGACGTTTACAAAGAAGAAGGACGGCGTTTCGAGCGTCAGGATACGCCCCTCGCTGTCCATCGTGTCCGGCGCACCGATTGCGGGGCTGTCAGCCTGTACGTCCAGCCCCTTCCGCCACAGGCTCATCGTCCCCGCGTAGCCCTTCTTGGCAGGGGGGCGGGAACTGCCCCATGCGGTCCCGTAGTCAGGGAAAAACGAGGCGAGCACCTCCGTGTGGGCAGCGGAAGGCCCGGTAGCGGGGAGCTTGGTCTCCTGTATTGCGATGCAGTCAGGCCGCGCGTCCGCGATGCGTCTCAGTACCTCGCGGGACTGGCCGGAGCGTTCGGAGTCCCCGGTCAGGGCAGCGTTGAGCGAATCTATGTTCCATGAAATGAACTTCATTCTGTTAGTCCCGGATTGCGTCTATGTTCGCCCGCCCTGCGGAGACGAAGGGCAGGACGTTCTCTTCCATAGCAATGCTGACCAGCACAAGGTGGGGGCCTTTGGCAAAAGCCTTCGCCGCCCAGTCCTTGTCGGCCACCGCGTCCACCGCATCGATCCCGAATCCCTTCGCGACGGTCAGGAAATCCGGCACCTTCTCAAAGATACTCGCGCTGTAATTCTTGTCAAAGAGGTATTCCTGCTGCTGGCGCACCATGCCGAGCGAGCCGTTCTTGAACAGGACGATCGTCACGTCCAGCTCCAGCTCGGCAAGGGTCGCAAGCTCCTGTATGTTCATCAGGATGCTGCCGTCACCGGAGAAGCAGACGACGCGCTTGCCGGGGTTCGCCATTGCCGCCCCGAGCGCCGTCGGCAGTCCGAAGCCCATCGTGCCGAGCGAGCCGGAGGTCAGGAACTGCCGGGCCTTCTCCACCGGGTAGTACTGGGCGGACCACATCTGATGCTGGCCCACGTCGGTCGTCACGATGATGTCCTCAGGCTTCACACCCTGCCCGGCGGCCACCTCCGGGATAGTGCGGATAAAGGCGCGGGGGTTCACGGAGCTTTCCGGGATGCCCTGCTTGCGCCCCAGGACAAGGCTCTCGGTCTCTTCGTATGTCT